>PXBM01000280.1 GCA_003566935.1 Syntrophomonadaceae bacterium
GGGCTTCGACTTTTTCTCCCACACCGACAAATTTTACGGGACATCCAGTAACAGCATTTACAGATAAGGCGGCTCCGCCCCGGGTATCTCCATCCAGCTTTGTTAATATTACCCCGGTCAATCCGACTGATTCATTAAATGAAGCAGCAGCATTTACTGCATCCTGCCCGGTCATTGCATCTACAACCAAGAGCACCTCATGAGGATTTACGGCTTCCTTGATTGCTGCAACTTCAGACATCATTTCCTGGTCTATATGAAGCCTGCCGGCAGTATCAAAAATAACTGTGTCATGATTATCCTTTTCAGCCAGCTTTAAGCCCTCTCTGCAGATATCAACAGGGTCTGCTTCTTCATTACTGTAAACTTTTTCTCCAACGGATTCACTAAAAACCTGAAGCTGCTTAACAGCACCAGGTCGGTAAATATCAGCAGCGACAAGAAGAGGGTTTTTTCCGGAACGACGCAGGTAAGAAGCAAGCTTAACAACAGTTGTTGTCTTTCCTGAACCCTGCAGACCAACGATCATGATCGCCGTCGGTCCTTTGTCGGCAGTAATTAAATCACTTTGTTTTTCACCCATCAGCCTGGTCATTTCTTCGTTGACAATCTTGACAACCTGCTGACCGGGCGTCAGGCTGTTCATCACTTCCTGTCCGACTGCTCTTTCCCTGAGCGAAGTTATAAAGTCTTTTACAACTTTAAAGTTAACATCAGCTTCCAGCAAGGCCAGTTTTATCTGGCGCATTGCATTATCAACATCTTTTTCGTTGAGCTTACCTTTGCCACGCAGTTGTTTTAAAGTATTCTGCAGTTTATCGGCAAGGTTAGAAAACATATTCAGACAACCCCAATTTTAATCTTTTTAAAAAATAATTCCTGCTATCACCCATGTGACAAAACATTTACGGCACCGGTTGTCACTGCTCAATGGTTGAGCGCAGTCTGGCAATGATACTCTTTAATTCTCCAAGTTCCTGTTCAGTCGGTTGATCTTTGTCAAGCATAGTTTCAGCATCACCAATTAGCTGCTGCTGAACCTGAAAGAGCCGGTAAAGGCCCAGTTTATCCTCCAGGTTTTCCAATGATGCAGTTGCCCGGTTGATTAAGTCATGGACAGCCTGCCGGCTTATATTGTATTCTTCGGCAATTTCACCAAGAGAATAGTCGTTACTGTAGTAAAGCTTTAATATGTCCTGCTGCCTGCTGGTTAACAGCGACGAATAGATATCGTAGAGTACACTTATCTTTATACGCAGATCAAGCATTGCTTCCTCCTGTAAAGCCTTTTACCTTTACAGACGAAGTATAACAAAAAAGCAGTATTCTGGCAACCATTAATTTAGGGAATAGTTTATGACTCCAGGAGGGCACGGGCAAACTGAGCAGGTTCGAAAGGAGCAAGATCTTCCATCTTTTCACCCAAACCAACATAACGAACGGGAATACCAAGGGAATCCTGGATACTGACTACAATCCCCCCGCGGGCAGTACCGTCTAATTTTGTAAGGATCAAACCGCTAACAGGAAGTGACTGATTAAAACTTTTAGCCTGGGCAACAGCATTTTGACCCGTAGTTGCATCTAAAACAAGCAGAACCTGGTGCGGTGCACCTTCCTGGCAGCGTCCGACAACCCGGTTAATTTTGTTCAACTCTTCCATCAGGTTAAATTTATTATGCAACCTGCCGGCTGTATCACCAATTACCACATCGATACCACGAGCCCGGGCTGAGCTCATGGCATCAAAAAATAAGGCTGAAGGGTCTGAACCAGCCTGTTGTTTGATCATTTCAACCCCGGCTCTTTCTGCCCAAATTTCGAGCTGCTCAATGGCCGCAGCCCGAAAAGTATCCCCTGCAACCAGGAGCACAGATTTCCCTTCTTGCTTGTACAGGTTTGCAAGTTTTGCCGCAGAAGTTGTCTTGCCGGAGCCATTTACCCCTACCAGGAGAATAACATGAGGCTCACCTTTAATCTGGATATCATCTTCTGATGGAGTCGTCATTAAAGCTGTCAGCTTTTCAACAAGTAGCTCTTTTACCTCTGCTCTCTCTTTTAGCTTTGATTCCTTTACTCCATCTCTCAGTTCTTCAACCAGGCGCAGGGTAGTTTCTACGCCAACATCTCCGCTGACAAGAATTTCTTCCAATTCCTCATAAAATTCTTCGTCTATCTCACCGCTGCTGAACAGACTGCCCAGACGATCTATAAAACCGGTCTTGTTGCCGGAAAGGCTGTTTCTAAACTTGTTGAAAAAACTCATTTAAATTAACTCCTCTTGCTGGAAATAAGATTATCTTCTATTTTCAATGACATCAGGCGGGAAACCCCCGGTTCCGGCATGGTGACTCCATATAACACCTCGGCCTCCTCCATTGTTCTTTTCCGGTGTGTTATCATGATAAATTGAGCCTGCTGGACTGAACGCTTTAGAAACCTGGTAAACCTTGACAGGTTGGCATCATCCAGGGTAGATTCCACTTCATCTAGCAGGTAAAAAGGAGCCGGTTTGAAGCGCAGGATTGCAAATACCAGGGCAATAGCGGTTAGCACTTTTTCACCTGCTGACAAAAGTGTAATGTTCTGCAGTTTTTTCCCCGGTGGCTGCGCTACTATTTCTATACCAGATTCCAGGACGTTATCAGGATCAGTTAGCCTGAGCACAACTTTACCACCTTCGAAGAGCTCTTCGAATGTTATTTTCATGTTTTCACTGATCTGCTTAAAGGCAATATTAAAATAATACTCCATGCGCTGATCTATTTCTGCCAGGACTTTTTGCAGGGATGCTTCGCCTTTTTGAAGATCGTCTCTTTGATCCTTTAGAAAATTAATTCTTTCTTCCAGCCTGGCCAGTTCGTCTATCGCACCAAGATTAACTTCTCCAAGTTCTTCCAAATCTTCTTTCAGGTTATCAATCAACCTTCTACTTTCTTCAGGGTCATATTCCTCTTCAAGATTAACCAGTTCCAAACTCTTAAATTGCTCTTTAAAGCGCATTTCCTGGTAATTAATCTCTGTTTCCAGCCTGGTCTGCTCAACCGAAAGCTGGCGTTCCCTTTTTTCCTGGCGAGACAATTGACTCTGCCTGCGCTTGCCTTGCTCTTCCAGGTCAATTAGGTCAGCTTCAACCTGGTTAACCTGCTTATTCTTTTCTTCGACCTCAGCTATCAAATCTGCCTTTTCTTTAGTCAGATTGTCAATTTCCGATTTTATCAAGGCCTGTTTACTTTGATTGTCTTCCAATTCTCTTGTATATTTCTCATATTCACTATTTTTATCTTCTATTTCTGCGGCAGGGCTTTTTAAATTCTTTTCAATTTCTTCGATCCTTGCAGCTATAGCATCACGCTGTTCAGTGTAAGATGTAATTTTTACCATTAGTCCGGTTATTTCCTGTTCCATGGAATTCTTCTGTTCAATAAATTCTCTGTATTCTTCTTTTACTCCGGATAGCTCTTTATCCAGAGTTTCTACAGACTGGCTGTATTCTTTTATATCGGAATTAAGCAAAACCAACCGCTCTTCTATTTCCTGTTCTTCGTTATCAAGTTCCTGAAGATTGTTATTAAGCGATTGGTATTTATCCTGCAGGTTATCCTGCTCATTCTTGACCTGATCATGCTCTTTTTGCAGGTCATTCAACTGCTTTTCAAGATTATTTTTAGCCTGCCCGGCCTGTTCAGCAGCATTTTCTGCCATCATCAAGCTATCTTTTTCCTGCTTTACAGCGCTTTCAGCCTTATTGACTTCATTTTGAATCTGCTTTTGCATGTTAAGCAGTTCCTCGATCTCCTTACGCCTGCCGAGAGGCATCCCGGCATTGCGCTTAGGCAGGCTACCACCTCTCATAATACCTCCGGGATTAATCATTTCGCCCTCCAGGGTAACAACTCTGCAGCTGTATTTAATATGGCGTGCAGCTTTAGAAGCAGATTGCAGATCTCTACAGACAAGGACTGAAGAAAGCAGATAGTCAATTGCTTTACGATATGACTGATCAGCATCTACGAGCTCCGAAGCCTTGCCGAAGACCCCGTCAAGTTCACGCCATCCATCAAAACGTTCCAGTGGATCAGCTGCAGGCTTCAAAATATCTAGTGGTAAAAAAGTAGCCCAACCTTTATTGTTTTCCTTGAGATAAAGAATTGCATTTTGCACGGATTTTTCAGACTCAGCGACCAGGTATTGTAGTGAACTGCCCAGGGCCGATTCAACAGCCTGGACATAGCGGTTATCAATCGATATCAAGTCCGCAACGGGCCCGACCACACCTGGCAACTTGTTACGGGCCTGCATTACTTCTTTAACACCACGGTAATAACCTGAAAGGGCATTATCCTGCTCCTTCAACAAATTAAGCCGGCTGTTAATATCATGGAGACTTTCTTTCTGCTTCTGCTCAAAAGATAACGCCTGTTCCAGTTTACTTCTGGCCTGCTTTAAGCTTTCAATTTCTTTCTCTGCAGTTGTTAAAGCGGAAGCATACTTATTTTTCAAGTCCTGCAGGTCATTATTAAGGTGAGAAGCCCTGTCTTTAATGGCTGTTATCTTATCCTGAAGCGTTTCCTGATCAGTTTTAAGAGCTTGCTTTTGTGTTTTAAGCCGCTCCCGGCGCTTTTCAAGCTCTTCTATCGTAGAAGCAGCCGCCTCTTTGCGGGCACCCTTTTTATATATTTCTTCCTGTTTTTTCTCAACTTCCTCTGCCAGGGCCGTCGATTTATGCTCTGCCAGCTTTTTCTTCAGATGCTCAAGCTCTTCGTTTAACTCTACCAGTTCTTCATTTTTTACCTGTAAATCGTTTTCTGCTCGCTTTTTCTGCTGTTCATATTCTTCCATTAATACTTCCAGGTGCCGGACACGCTGCCTGTTTTGTTCGATCTGTTCACGAAAGCGATTTTCCCTTTCTTGTAATATTTTGCTTTCGCTTTCTTTATGCTCAAGGTTGCGAGACACTTCGCTTAATTTTTGTTCTAACTCTTTCCTGTGTCTTTGCAGATCCTGAAACCGGTTTTTCAAGTCCTGGATTTCTTTTTCATGCTGTCCACCCTGAGCAGCAGATTTCAGAAGGGCATCGTTTAAATTTTGCAGCTGCTTGTTTACTTTTTCCAATTGCTGCTGCGATTGCTGCAGTTGATGTGAAAGAAGCCTTTTTTCCTGTTCATCGGCTCTTTCCTGAAGGGACTTGTAACGCCTGGTTACTTCAGCCTGGGTCTGCAAAGGTTCGACCTGGGTTTCCAGCTCATAGATTAAATCCTGAACACGGACAAGGTTATCCCTGGTTTCATCCAGTCGGCGGCGGGCTTCTTTTTTTCGGATTTTATATTTTAGGATTCCAGCCGCCTCTTCAAAAATTTCGCGCCTCTCTTCAGGGCGGCTGTTTATAATTTCATCCACGCGGCCCTGTCCGATTA
>PXBM01000119.1 GCA_003566935.1 Syntrophomonadaceae bacterium
ATAAAAACGAGGGGCACCTCATTGAGGGTGCCCCGTTTAAGTTTAAAATAGCTGCTTTATATGCTGTTATTTGTAATTCTGTTTATTAAAGTTTGACGACATTTGCAGCCTGCGGTCCGCGGTCTGCTTCTACTACTTCAAATTCGACGTTTTCACCTTCATCAAGGGTTTTAAACCCTTCGTCCTGGATTGCGGAGAAATGAACGAAAACATCCTCTCCATCTTCCTTCTCGATAAATCCGTACCCTTTTTCAGGGCTAAACCACTTAACACTTCCTTGCATTAATCAAAAACCTCCTAAATTTTACCCCCTCAGGGGTGCTTTTCTTAATAAAGTGTACCATAAATTTGGAGAATTAACAAGGCATGTCGGTTTAGATTTCAATAAAGCCTTTTTGCTAGCTGTCTTTTTTCAAGGCCGCAGAAGAAGCCCCGCCTGCAGAATACTCAGGGCTGCTTAGTTGAACTTTTTTCCCGTCGAGCACTGAAAGGGCCCGGTCAAGGTCACTGATTATATCGTCAGGGTGTTCTCCTCCCACGCATAAGCGGATCAAGTTTGCCGGAATGTCGGCCAGTTTTCGACCCTCCTCACCCTGCTGGGAGTGGGTTGATATAGCCGGGATAGTAGCGACCGACTTTATTCTGCCAAGGTCGGTAGCCCGGAAAATACGGGTGAAGGCATCAAACACATCACGGGCTGCCTGTGAGCCGCCCTTTACCCTGAATGACATCAGGTGTCCATAGCGGTTTACCGGTTTACCGTAAAGTTCGTCATGCTCAGCATCTACCAGCCACAGGTATTCGGAGGCCAGTTTATGCAGGGGATGTGATTCAAGTCCCAGGTAGTCTACCTGTTCAACATGTTTATGGTCTTTCAGAAACCGGGCTACTTTTAAAGTTGACCTGCTTTGCATATCTACACGAGTGCGCAGGGTGCGGATATCGTTCAAGGCCAGGACAGCATTCATCGGCGATAAATTAGGACCGTTGTCTCTGTTGGGCAGAGTTTTAGCATACATGGCAAAATCAGCTTTCATCTCCTGATTATTCACCTTGCTGGTGATATTTTTTCGGGAAATAACAGCCCCGGCAATATTAAAACCGCTGGTGCTCAATGTTTTAGAGACTGACTGAATAACAATATCAGCACCAAGAGCCAGGGGACGCAGCAAGGCAGGTGTGGCTACAGTATTATCAAGAATAACTGGAATACCATATTGATGGGCCAGTTCAATAACTTTTTTTAAATCAAAAAATGATTGGCCGGGGTTGCTGGGCATTTCACCGTAAAGGAAGCGCGTGTTTTCGTCAATCAATTCTTCCCACTGTTCAAGCTCGGCAGGGTTTACTACTTTTCGCCAGGTAATGTTTCTTTCCAGGTCTTTTCTAATTGCGAACTGCTGAAAAGTGCCGCCGTAAACCTGGGTCGGGGCAATGAAATTAATCGGTTTTTCCGGATTTTTCTCATCGGGCAGCAGAAATGGATCGATGGCGGTTTGGATGGCAGCCATTCCAGAAGATGTGGCAACGCAGCTTGTCTCAACATCGGCCCCGTAACCTTCCAGCAGGGCCAAAACTCCTTCCAGGTAATACATGCTCGGGTTGGCTATACGAGAGTAGCACCAGGTAGGTATCTGGTAGCCAAGGGCAGCTTCCATTTCATTAGAGTCGCGGTAGGCCTGGGCTGTTGACATGTAAATCGGTTCAATAATGGATCCCTGGTTAAAATCAAGTGCTTCCTGCATTGAATAAACCCCGTGCACGGCAATAGTGTCAAACCGGCACTTTTTCATTTCCCTGGTATGCCCTTCGTGCCACCTGGCCGAGCGCTCAGCTGCTTTACGGTAGAATTCAACTCCCTGATAATCCATAGCTTTCCTCCTAAGCAATATTTGCGGTATTATGATGCAAAAACAATATCACAATTTTCTAACGTGAGTCAATACAAATGCCGCTGTTGAAAATTCAGGTGCTGCCGGATGGATTTTTACAGCTATTGCAAGAATATTAAATAATATGTATAATTTAAAAACATCTTAATTATTAGCGTGGTTTTTAGAGAGATAGCTTGTACCAGGGAGAAAAGAGGTAAGCCCCTATGAAAAAGATGCTTTTTGCAGCTATTGTCATGGCTGTTCTCTTAACAGCTCCTGCCATAGCAGAAAATGCCGGGCCGGCTTTAAGCCGGGAAGAATTTAATGATTGGCCCTACCATCCGGAATATACATTGCTGAACCCTTTCCCCTTAAAAGGCAATAACTGCACCTGGTTTGCCCATGGCCGCATGATGCAGCTTGGTTACTGCACACGTGCCTTAAACAGTATGCGTTTTAATGCCCATACCTGGGCTGACGACGCCGCGTCCGGTGCGGTGGTTTCAGACGAACCGGTGGTGCACTCGATCGCGTACTGGGATAGAGGCATGTTTTTTAATAGCAGTCTGGGTCATGTGGCAGTTGTTGAAGAGGTCAAAGAAGACGGCTCGATCATGGTTTCAGACTCAAGTGTCAGTGCTAGTTCTTACAGGACATATGAGATCAAACCGGAAGGGGAAAGATGGCCCTGTGCTTTTATTATTGTGCCGAAAAGCGAAAACCACTCTACACAGTTTTCACCGGAACAGAAAGTGCAAACCACGGCTCATCTGCTATATTTCCGCCTGGAAGGGGCAAGTCAATCACCGGTTTTACTTCCTGAAGATACCGTAGCCCGTATAGCTGACCATGTTAGCAATGGTATATATGCTCCCCGGCCGCGCAGCTCGACTGCTTTTCACCACTGGTGGTATGCTGAAGCTGATGTTAATGGAGAAATGAAACGTGGCTGGCTGGCAGAGACTTACTTGGAAGAGGCACCACCTGGTTCAGTAGTCTATACCCCCGAGGTGGAAATTGACCAGGAAGAACCCAATGATGAAAAGGAAAAAGAACCTGATAATGAAGAAGATGGCAAAAAGTCAGATTCTGGCACGGGAAATGAAGCGGAGCCCGATAAAGAGCTGGAGCATGAAGATACAGATGAAGATGAACAGGGAGAAGAGCAGGAAAATGAACCTGATCAGTCTGAGAATAGTGAAACTGATCCGGAAAAAGATGAAAACCCTGAAAATGAACAGAATGGATATGAGAATCCCATTCATAAAGTCGGCGATGTATACGGTGACGGGCAGATAAATGCCAGGGATGTTGTTTTATCAATGCAGTACATGATGAGAGAAGTAACTTTAACTGAAGCCCAGGTTAAGGCAGCTGATGTTAATAATGACGGAGTCGTCGATATCCGCGATGTGGTCTTGTTGATGCAGTATATTTTGAGACTGGTTGATTCTTTCGAATAATAATATAGGGTCTTAGGTGGATTTAGGGATTTAACTTTCTTAAAAACCGCGGGTTTGCCCCTGCCAGGGTGGTTCTTTACCTGCTTTGAATTCTTCAACACCAGGCCCACCAAGGCGTTTTAGCCGCCATATTCCATAAATATATGTGATAATCAGGACAAGAATAAGAACCGGCCAGCCCAAGAGGGTATTGGCCCAGGCCAGGGTAAAAGCATCTCCACTTTGAAAAATTGCCAGCTGGGTTATTAACCTCAATATGAAAAATAGAGCCCAGAACCAGGTTACTTCCCTGTATGCCGGTTTAACATCGCTGCGCCAGAACCACTCCAGCGGCCAGCCGCGGGTTAAGTGACTGGCCCAGGCTGCCAGGGGTTTACCGGCTAAGAGGCTGATTAAAGTTACCAGGACTAAGAAAGCGCTGCTGATTAATGCCGGGATAAAATAGCCGGCAGCGCTCTGGGTAAGAAAGGCCAGCCCGGAAGCAAAAGCAACACCAAGCAGTCCGCCCAGGGCGTAATACCAGTTCTGCCTGCGCAGAATGCGGCTCATGCCAATGACCAGTGCCAGGCCCAGGGCGGTGAAAACTGCTGCATTTAGATCAAAGAGATTGTTTATAAGGACAAAGATAAGTGGAGGGAAAAGAGCGTCTATTGTTTTTCCCGAAACCACAGTTTTTAGTTCTTCCAGTATTTCGCTGCCTTTTGATTGCATAGTTCTTACCACCTTTTTGCTGAACCTACCTGGCTACCAAGTTTTCTGTTCGTGCTCCCAGGAAAAAAGTCAGCCAGTTTTCCTTGCTGCTATAAAGGGCAATTAAAATATACACACAGGCTGTCAGAAAGCCAAATACCATCATCAGGATAACCCAGGTTATTGCAGAAGCCCGGTGTTTTTCCCGGAAAACTATCCACATGGAAAAAAGGATAAACCCTACATAAAGATCAACCAGGGAAACAATCCCCCAGGGGTTGGCAAACAGCTTTGAACCGTCCGCCCAGAAATCCCCGTTGATAAAACCGTTTAATAATGCTGCACTCATGGCAATAAAGCCGATCCAGGTAATAATCTTTGCGGTTTTCATTTTGCACCAGCTTTCCATGCTTTTTATTTGAATATGCTAATCATAGCAAAAGCAGTAACGATCAGTCAAAATTATTTATTAATAGAAGTTAGCAAGTAAATCATGGCTACTATAACACTAAACCCTTTATCTTACACTTTTTGCGTTTTTAGAGCATTAATATGCATAGATGTACTACGTATATATACCATATGCAGCACTCCCTAAATAGTAATCAGAACAGGTTTCTTCTACAGCCACGGCTATCTCTTCAAGACTACCTAACATTTTACAGTTGAATGTCATCTACTTTGTTGTCATAAGCGGATAGTCTAATCGCTATGACGCAAGAATATAGATAATATATTCGCTAGATTCTTGCTTGTTTTTGCAGCTTTGGCTTGCTTTACAAAGCAGAAATGATTGATAGAGGTGGAAAAAAGATTCTTAAAGCTCAACCTAATTACCATATTGCCGATCCTGCACTCTATGCAATTTTTCACCAGGATCCCTTGTCTGATAAAACAGCAGCCGGTAATCTGGTGGAATCGGTTGTTTACAAACATATAGCCGATGCTGTTAGTACAGCAGGCGCTGGGATTGGTTTAAGAAAACTAATTATCAGGGTCATCCTCCAAGCACTCCGGCGATCACTACAACGAGAACTAAAAGCGATGATAGAATCGAGGATTAATTGTTACTGAGGGCGGAACTCACCAGCTGCGCTGCCACCTTGCAGATGAGATTAAATTTTCGTGACAGGTTTGCGATATGTTTACGACATTCTTTGCGACAAGCGCAAAGTTTTACCCATGTTTTAAGTGTAGAGATGAACACTTCAGGCAGACTAACTGAGTCTGGCCAGCAGTCGACAGTGATGTAGCTCAACAAAATTATTTAATCGCGGCATCTTAAAAGATCAGGAACCTTTGAACTATTATTAAGTGAATAATAATTGGCTTGGTGCAATGTAA
>PXBM01000202.1 GCA_003566935.1 Syntrophomonadaceae bacterium
ATAAACAAAGAGCTGGAAAAGGCCCTTGAAAACATAGCCAGTAAACGTAATGTAACTAAATCGGAAATCGTAAAGGAAGCCTTGACGGAATATATCAAAACTCAGAGTAGTTCTCCATACGAAGCCGGAAAAGATCTGTTCGGTTCAGATCAAAGCGATATTTATGAAGGATCTGTTAATTATAAAGACAACATTAGGAGAAATATAAGTGAAAAGTACTCTGATTGATGCCGGCCCGATCATAGCCTTGTTTCGTAAAAGAGACAAACATCATCAAGATGCTCTCCAGTTTATTAAGAATTATAAGGGGCGGCTGATCACTACCTGGCCGGTCGTAACTGAAGTTATGTATGAACTGGCGAAGCCTGATATCCAGGAAAATTTTTTACTATGGATTGAAAGGGGCGGCCTGGATCTGGCCAATCTTGATCAAAAATCCATCTCCGGTCTGCTTGCACTAATTCGCAAATACTCTGACCTTCCAATGGACTTAGCCGATGCTACATTAATGCTATATTCAGACCAATCTGGAATAACAGAAATCGCAACGATAGATTCAGATTTTAATATTTACCGTAATGTCAAAAAAGGATATCTGAAGAACATTTTTTTCTCAGCTAATTAAATCTTTGAACTCTGCTTCGTCAATTACTTCAACACCCAGCTTTTCAGCCTTGTCCAGCTTGCTGCCCGGATCGTCCCCGGCTACAAGGTAATCGGTTTTTTTACTGACTGACGAGCTAACTTTACCACCTCTTTCCTCGATCAGTGTTTTAGCCTGATCGCGAGTATAATCATTTAAAGCTCCGCTGAAAACAAAAGTTTTTCCTTCAAGCACATCTGATGCTGCCTTCATTTTTGGCTCAGTAAAGTTGACCCCGGCATTCCTCAGTTTCTCCAGGACGGGTTCGGTTTCGTCAGTTTTAAAAAACTGTTCTACCGCTTCACCAATTTTCGGACCGATTTCCTCGATTTCAATCAGTTCCTCCTGACTTGCTTCACTGAGGCGGAGCATGGTTTCAAAGCGTTCGGCCAGCAGGCGGGCTGCTTTTTCACCGACAAAACGGATTCCCAGGCCGAAAAGCAGGCGGCGCAGGGGATTTTCCTTGCTCTTTTCAAGAGCATTAACCAGGTTTTCAGCAGATTTTTCGGCCATCCGCGGCAAACCGCTTAGCCCTTCAATATCTAAGTAATAAAGATCCCCTACATCGCGAACCAGGTCATGGCTATAGAGCATCTCTGCCACGGCCGGGCCCAAACCTTCAATATCCATGGCCCGGCGGGAAGCAAAATGCACCAGCTTTTCCACAAGCTGGGCCGGGCAGGAGGGGTTCAGGCAGCGCCTGGCCGCTTCTCCGCTCAACCGAACCGCTTCAGAACCGCAGGAAGGGCAATTTGCAGGCATTTTAAAATCTTTCTCAGTGCCGGATCTTTTTTCTTCAACCACTTTCAAAACTTCCGGTATTATTTCACCTGCTTTATGCACTACCACGCTATCGCCAATTAGAATACCCTTTTCGGCAATCAGGTCTTCATTGTGCAGGCTTGCCCGCCTGACAGTAGTTCCACTCAGGGTAACCGGCTCAAGCAGGGCTACAGGGGTTATGGTCCCGGTCCGTCCGATATTTACTTCTATGTCGAGCACCCGGGTCACTTTTTCCTCAGGGGGATACTTGTAGGCGATAGCCCAGCGCGGGCTGCGGGCCGTAAAGCCAAGTTCCTGCTGCAGGGCCAGGTTGTTGACCTTTACCACCACTCCGTCTATTTCGTAGGGTAATTCCAATTTTTTCTCCTGCCACAGGCGGCAGTATTCTTTTACCTCTTCGATCCCCTGGCAGATAGTGCGGTTAGGATTTACGGGCAGCTGCATTTTTTCCAGGTATCCGAGCAGTTTTTCCTGTGTGGATAAACTAAGATTATGCTGGCCAAGGCCGTAGAGAAACAGTTTAAGCGGCCGCCTGGCGGCCAAACGGGGATCAAGCTGACGCACCGATCCGGCGGCAGCATTGCGGGGATTGGCAAAAACCATCAACCCCTCTTCTTCGCGCCGGCGGTTCAGTTTTTCAAAATCCTTTTTGTTGATGTATACTTCCCCGCGCACTTCCAGGCTAATTTCTTCCGGCAGCTTGAGCGGGATCTGGCGAATTGTGCGCAGATTCTGGGTAATATCTTCTCCACTGTAACCGTCGCCGCGGGTTGAACCGCGCTTGAAAAGACCATCTTCATACTGCAGCGATACGGCCAGCCCGTCTATTTTTAGCTCACAAAAATAATCGACCTGTTTTAGGCCGCTCAACCGCTTGACCCTGTCAGCAAAATCGACCAGGTCCTCTTCGCTGAAGGCATTATCAAGCCCCAGCATCGGCACCTTGTGCTCTAAAGTTTCAAAGGCGGCCAGCGGCTCGCCACCTACCCGGCGCGTAGGCGAATCGGGATCCTGCAGCTGGGGGTATTTATCTTCCAGCTGCTGCAGCTCCCGCAGAAGCTCATCAAATTCGGCATCGCTGACTTCGGGCTGATCAAGGACATGGTAGCGATAATTGTGCTGCTCTATTTCCCTGCGCAGAAATTCGACCCGCTTCCTGGCCTCGTTAACTCCCTCTTTATTCAAAATATTTCTCCCCCCACTAGGGTAACAACCGGTGCCGTACAGGTTTTGTCATTATTTCGGCTTTCATCTCGGGGCGATAGGCCCCATGGATTCCCGCCGGAGATTCTAAAACTTGCTGCTGATATATTCCGTAATATTATCCAGCGGCTCGCCGGGGTTGAAAACCTGGTCGGCACTGCCGCTTTTGACCAGCTCTTCAGCATCATCTTCGGGAACAATACCACCAACGACCAGCAGGACATCGCCCATACCGTTACCCTTAAGCAGCTCCTTGATTTTCGGTACAAGGGTCATATGCGCACCGGAGAGGATGCTTAAGCCGACAACATCGACATCTTCCTGCAGGGCTGCTTCGGCAACCTGCTCCGGGGTCTGGTGCAGCCCCGTGTAAATCACTTCAAAGCCGGCATCACGCAGACCCCTTGCCACAACCTTAGCACCCCGGTCGTGGCCGTCCAGGCCCGGCTTGGCCACCAGCACCCTTACCTTTTTACCTGTCATCAGATCAGTTCACCCCTTACCTAAAAATGAAGCCTGACTACTAACTTATTAACTTATTAAATTTTCAGTTATTTGCCATATCTCTACTGCCAAATCCTAACTTAAAAAAGCGGCTTCTCCTTATACTCGCCGAAAACTTCCTTCAGGGCGGCTACTATTTCTCCTTCAGTGGCATAGACTTTTACCGCATCAAGAATCTTCGGAATCAGGTTATCAGTCCCCTTTGCCGTATCCTTTAATACTTCCAGGCTTCTGTTAACTGCATCGTTATCGCGCCTTTCGCGTAGCTGCTTCAGGCGCCGGACCTGTTTTTCTTCAACTTCAGGGTCAATCTTAAGCAGCTCAATCTGGACCGGTTCTCCGGTATTGTAGCGGTTAACTCCTACCACTACCTGCTCACCACTATCAACAGAACGCTGGTATTCGTAAGCAGCATCGGCTATTTCCTGCTGGAAAAAGCCTTGGTCGATCGCTTTTAAGACCCCACCAAAATCGTCTATACGGCGGAAATACTCCTCTGCTTCCGCTTCAAGCTGATCGGTTAACTGTTCTATAAAGTAAGAACCGGCCAGGGGATCAATGGTATTAGCTGCCCCACTTTCATAGGCAATTACCTGCTGGGTGCGCAGGGCGATTTTAACCGCTTTTTCAGTAGGCAAAGCCAGCACTTCATCCATCGAGTTGGTGTGCAGGGACTGGGTTCCCCCCAGCACAGCCGATAGCGCTTCAATTGTAGTGCGAACAATGTTATTCTCAGGTTCCTGGGCTGTCAGGCTGCACCCGGCAGTCTGGGTATGAAAACGCAGTTTCAGGGAGCGCTCGTCTTTTGCCCTGTATTTTTCTTTCATCCGGCGGGCCCAAATTCTGCGGGCTGCTCTGTACTTGCAAGTTTCCTCGAAAAAGTCCATGTGAGCATTGAAGAAAAATGACAGGCGCGGCGCAAACCGGTCCACGTCCAGGCCGGCATTAATCCCGGCCTCCACGTAGGCGAAACCATCAGCCAGGGTAAAGGCCAGTTCCTGGGCCGCAGTAGAACCTGCCTCGCGAATATGATAACCGCTGATGCTAATTGTATTCCAGCGGGGCACATGATCCGCGGCGAAAGCAAATATGTCGGTAATCAGGCGCATCGAGGGTTCGGGGGGGAAGATCCAGGATTTCTGGGCAATGTATTCCTTGAGGATATCATTTTGAATTGTTCCGCCAACCTTATCCAGGCTTATTCCCTGCTTTTCGGCATTGGCCAGGTACATGCACCAGAGGATGGAGGCGGGACCATTTATGGTCATCGAAGTGGTAACCTGGTCAACAGGAATCTGATCGAAGAGGATCTCCATGTCTTCCAGTGAATCAATGGCCACACCACAGCGGCCTACTTCCCCCAGTGACCTTTCGCTATCGGAATCGTAACCCATAATTGTCGGCATATCAAAGGCTACACTTAAACCGGTCTGGCCCTGATCAAGCAGGTAGCGATAACGCCTGTTAGAGTCAAAGGCATCCCCAAACCCGGAAAACTGGCGCATAGTCCAGATCCGGCCCCGGTACATATTGGTCTGCACACCCCTGGTATAAGGGTATCTTCCGGGAAAGCCCAAATCCTCTTCATAGTCAAGCTCACTGGTGTCAAGCGGTGTATAAAGTGCCTTTATCGGCCGACTGGAAACAGTTTTAAAAGTAGCGCTGCGCTCTTTTGCTTCGCCGGCTTCCTCCTGCCACTGTTCATACTGACTGGAAATCCGCTCTAACTTATCTTTATCCATGTTCAATCACCTTCTCCAGGTCCCCGATCATAAAACTTGATCTGAGCCAGCAGGTCTGCTGAAGTGCTGTAAGGATCCTGCCGGCGATGGACAATATTTTCTACCAGGCTGTCAAACTCCAGGTGTTCTTTTACCTCGTCCCAGATTTTAGTTTTAACCAGGTATTCCACCTGCTCGGTCAACTCACGCTTAACCCGCTCCCGGCGTATTTCCAGCAGGCGCCCACTCTGTTCCATGTACTCCCGGTGTTTCTGCAGGGCCTGCCACAGCTCTTCAATCCCTTCGTTACTCACCGAAACAGTCTGAATTACCGGTGGCCGCCAGGGTTCGTTTTTTTTCATGTCAAGCATCAGGTTAATTTCCGTTGTTGTCCTTTCAGCACCCGGGAGATCAGATTTATTAATGGCAAAGATATCGGCTATTTCCATGATGCCGGCCTTGATTGTCTGCAC
>PXBM01000182.1 GCA_003566935.1 Syntrophomonadaceae bacterium
CGACTACCGGCAAAAAGGTGCCGGTGGCGATTTGCCAGGTTTTATTGCCCTGCACGATGAGTATAAGCTGAAAAAGAAAACTGCCTTCTCCTACAGCTACACAATTAGCCGGGTCAAACCGGGGTCACCCATATCTGATACTATAAAACAAACTGGAGGAATCAAGCCATGATTCTGGTTACAGGCGGAGCCGGCTACATCGGCAGCCATGTCGTAAAAGAGCTTGTAAATCAGGAATACGAAGTAGCAGTAATTGATGATTTAAGTACCGGTCACCGCTCAGCCCTGCCTAAGGATTTGCCATTTTACAAGATCAGCCTGTTGGAAACTGACGCTCTTCGGCAGGTCTTCAAAGAAGTACATCCGAAAGCGGTGCTCCATTTCGCGGCAAAAAGTATTGTTTCGGAGTCAGTAAGGGATCCCTTAAACACCTATTACCCAAACCTGACCGGAACCATGAATTTATTAAAAAAAATGCTCGAGCATGAAGTAAATAACCTGGTTTTTTCATCAACTGCTGCCGTTTACGGTGAACCACAGGATGTTCCCATTACAGAAGGACACCCCCTGGAACCAACCAACCCGTACGGAGAATCGAAGCTATTTATCGAAAAGATCCTGGCCGACATTGCGGCCGTATCCGGTTTAAAGTACGTATCGCTGCGCTATTTTAACGCTGCCGGCGCTGACACGGAAGGTCAGGTGGGCGAAGATCACAACCCAGAAACCCATCTCATCCCCAGGGTTTTGGCTTCCGCAGCCGGGAAAGATGAACTAACCATCTATGGCAACGACTACCCCACTGCAGACGGCACCCCGATCAGAGACTATATCCATGTTTGTGACCTGGTTTCAGCGCACTTATTAGCCCTGGATAAGTTATTAACCAGTGAAGATTACCGGGCCATATACAACCTGGGTAACCAGCGGGGATATTCAGTTCTGGAAGTAATTAATAAGGCAGAAGAAATTACCGGTAAGAGAGTACCCTACAGCTTCGGGCCGCGCCGCCCGGGTGATCCGGCAGTCCTGGTAGCCGGGTCCGAGCTTATCAAACAAGAATTGAACTGGAAACCCCGCTATTCAGACTTAGAAACGATGATCGAAACCGCCTGGCGCTGGCACCAAAACCATCCCGGCGGATATGCTGACTGAGGGTTTATTATTCAAGCACTTTAACCCGGCAGCCGGCCGCCGGTTCAGTTACATAAAAATGGGGAGCTTGTTCTAACCCATCAACCGCACTTTCCAGGATCCGGCTTTTTAATTTTGGAAACTCTGTTCTTTCCACCAAGGCAATGACACAACCCCCAAAACCGGCTCCGGTCATCCGCGCCCCCCAGACTCCCGGGGTTGACCAGGCCGTTTCAGCCAGCAGGTCCAGTTCTCTGCAGCTTACTTCGTACAGATCGCTCAAGCCTGTATGAGAATCGATCATTAACTGCCCCACCTTACTTAGATCACCGGATTGGAAGGCCTTGACTGTTTCAATAACCCGCTGATTTTCTTCCACCACAAAACGGCTGCGCCGGTAAAGCACATCAGGTAGGAAAGACCGAGCATTTTCAATTTCAATGCAACTGACATCCCGCAGAGATGACTTCTTTTGCCCCATTTTTTGGTTAATTAAGTTCAGGGCTTCCCTGCACTCTTCCCGTCGCCGGTTATACTCTGTACCGCTCAAGCTTCTATTAACCCTGCTGTCGATAATAGCAAGAACCTGTCCGGATAAGTTCAGGGGAATATGTTCATGATCCAGGGAGCGGCAATCGATAAAAACAGCATGGCCGGAAATGGCCAGGGCAGAGGCAAATTGATCCATAATCCCGCACTGCACTCCAACGTACCTGTTCTCTGCTTTTTGCGAGAGCAGGGCCAACTTTATCGCATCAACCTCAAGCCTGTTAAGTTTAGCTATTGCTGCGGCAGTAGCTACTTCCAGGGCTGCTGATGAGCTTAAGCCTGAACCAATCGGAATATCCCCAGAGAAAACAAGGTCAGCGCCTTTTACCTGGTACCCCTCTTCAAGGAAAGCCCAAAATACACCGGCCGGATAATTCCACCACTGCTTCCCATCACCTGGATTAAGCTCACTTAAAGATAACGAAAATTCTTTGCCCAAATCAACAGCTTTAAGCCTGATCAGTTCATCGCTGCGCAGCACCGCTTCCATGGTGATCCCCATTTCAGTGGCCAGGGGCAAAACAAATCCTTCGTTGTAGTCCGTATGTTCTCCGATCAGGTTAACCCGGCCCGGAGCAAACACCTTAATTCGCAGTTTTTATCACACCACTCAAGATCTAAGTATTGATACGGCCCTATTTTTCCAAAACAGCGCGCTCTTCTTCAGCTTTTAAGCGAGCTGATTCGGCAAGTATTTTCTTTTCATTATAAAGGTATAGGAAGACCAGGCTGAGCAGGCAAAAACCAACCCCGGCAAAAGCGGTGAGCCTGATTCCCAGATCATCACCAATATCCCTGCCAAATACCAGGAGCGAAGTAAAAACCAGCATGGCAATCATCTGTCCCAGCTTCATCATGAAGTTTCGGGCCCCGAAAAAAATTGCCTCCCGGTGGCTACCTGTCCGTAGAGAATCATTTTCAGCAATGTCTGCCACTATGGCATTGGGCAGTATACCATAGGCAGCCAGCGGAAAGAATGCCAAGGCTACCAACAGATAGCCCTGGACTGGAAGGGCCAGGGGAATCCAATCCAGCCCGGACTGTGAAGTGAGTAAAAGCGACATGGCAAATAAAACCAGTGAGAAAATCAGGACCGGTTTTTTCCCTACCCGCTTTGCCACCAGGTTAACCAATGGGTAACAGATAAAGGATCCTCCCATCAACAAGATAAACAGGAAAGAATAAAAGTCCTCAGGCTGGCGCAACAATACAGTAACATAGAAAATTAATCCTGTCTGGAGCAAGGTCATGAAAACCCAGTAGATGAGATCGGATACTGTAAAAATAACAAATTGCCGGTTGCTAAAGGTCAACTTTAGCGATTCTTTCAAGGGAACTGAAGTGGGCACCCCTGAACTATACTTATTCTCATCAACCAGGAATACGGGAATATAGAGTAGAACCAGGGCCAGCAAACCAAGTGCTCCAAATGTAAATTGCACTGCTTCAACCCGCGATATGGCAAGTGCTTCTTCGAAAACTCCAAAAAGAATTGGGGCCTGGGCTGCTACGACCATCCCCATAAAGTAGGTTACAGAAATATAGGTACAGAGGTTTAATCTTTCCTGCGGATTATGGCCAAGTTCTGCTATTAAAGCTGTATAAGGAACATTATATGCGGTAAAGGCAATGTAGAATAAAAGCACAGTTACAGTAAGCCAGGCCAGGTTTGCCGGGCTGGAGCTATCATGGGGCGGATAGAACACAAGGAACATGAGAATGACCATGGGCAGACCGCTGATAGCCATGAAGGCAATGCGCCTGCCGATCCGTGCAGTAGAACGATCGGAGAGGCTGGCAATCCAGGGATCGGTAACGGCATCTAAAAAACGGCCTCCCATGGTAATCAGCCCGATGACAGATATAAATCCTAAGAAGTAGTATTCAGGAATTAAACGGGGCAACTGTGCCCCACCCGGGGGCAGGTAAAAATAGACCAGATAGTTGATAATAATCCCTATTACTAAAGCCCATCCAAATTGTCCTACAGCATATGCTATAGCCCTGCTTAAAGGCAAAGATGGTTTCATGATGCCCTCCTTGATCATAATTAAACAATTTTAGTCTAAAAAACAGGCAACGCATAAAGTTAGTTTACACCAGATCAGCTGCGAATACGATACAAAAACTAAAATATATGCAAATTAATAAGGAAAATAGTGTAAATAGCATTTGTAACAAACTCCGACTTGTGTTATACTTTATGTATAATGGAAACCAGCGAGAGTCCCCAAAAAGAAAATCCCATGTTGAAAAATAAATATTTTTGGTGATTGTACAGCTGCTGATTTCAAAAAATCGGCTGCTGCTTAATTGATCCCACTTACTCTATTTCGCATGCAGCCGAAATATGAAAGGGAAGTGTTATTTATCTGTGGAATAGCAGGAATGTGGAATGGAGTTAACCAGGAAGAACTGCGATCAATGCTCAATGTAATGGTGCACCGCGGTCCGGATGCAGCCGGGGAATTGGAGTTTGAAGATGTGCCCGGTATGTTTGGCCACCGCCGCCTGAGCATTATGGACCCCGAAGGCGGTAACCAGCCAATTAATAATGAAGATGAGACAATGTCGATTATCGCCAATGGCGAAATCTATAATTTCCCCAAACTCTATAAGTCATTATCAGAAACTCATAACATCAGGACCACCAGCGATACCGAAACAGTGCTGCACCTTTATGAAGATATCGGTCCAAAGCTGGTTGACAAACTGGAAGGCATGTATGCTTTCGCTATCGCTGATGGCGAAAACCTGTTTGTGGCCAGGGATTCGATCGGCATCAAGCCACTTTATTATACTGAAACTGAAAAAGGCTTTTCTTTTGCTTCCGAGCTAAAGCCCCTGGCGGCAATATCAAATGATGTTCATGAATTTCCACCGGGGACTTACTATGATTCCCGCAGCGGTTTCAAACAGTTCTATTCAGTGCCAAACATCGCCGTCGAAGATGAACCCCTTGATGTTTTAACAGCCAAACTGCGCAGGACCCTGGAAAGAGTTGTGGAATCGCACTTGATGAGTGATGTACCGCTAGGCGTTTTCCTTTCGGGAGGCCTGGACAGCAGCATCACCACTGCCCTTTCCAGGCAAATAATTGGCAAGCCGATCCACTCTTTCTCAGTCGGTGTTGAAGGCAGCCCCGACCTGGAAGCAGCCAGGATGCTCAGCCGTTATCTCGATACAATCCATCATGAGCACCTGATAACTGTTAATGAAGTAATGGAAAAGCTGCCCGAGATTATTTACTACCTTGAATCTTATGACCAGGACCTGGTACGCAGCGCTATCCCCACTTACTTCACGGCCAGACTGGCCCGTGAACATGTTAAGGTGGTTCTAAGCGGTGAAGGCGCTGATGAACTTTTTGCCGGATATAGTTACTACAAGGATTTAGACGTTAGCGATGAAATCATGCAGGACGAGCTGCGACGATCTGTTTCAACCCTGCACAATATCAACCTGCAGCGCGCAGACCGCCTGACCATGGCTCATTCAATTGAGGCTAGGGTGCCCTTTTTAGATCGCGAAGCAATTGAGATGAGTATGAAGATACCGGCCAGGTATAAATTATACGGAAATCCACCTATCGAAAAGTGGATCCTGCGCCGGGCAGTGGAAGACCTGCTGCCAA
>PXBM01000112.1 GCA_003566935.1 Syntrophomonadaceae bacterium
CAGGCCAGCAGGGTTTTACTGGGCAATTCAATAACTCTTACCCCGGGGACTTTAACTGTTTTGTCTGAGGGCAATAAGTATTTAGTTCATGCTTTAACCAGGCATAATGGTGAAGCCCTGAAGACCTGGCCTTTGATCGATCGGTTAAAGCAGATGGAGGCCGATAAATAATGAATACGGGTCAAATCCTCGAATTCTTATATAGCTTAGGCGCAGTGCTGGTCATGCTGATGATCTTCTTATCACTGATTCGCGCTCTCATAGGGCCTTCTGCTCCTGACAGGGTAGCTGCGATTAATATCATCGGTACAAAAACACTGGTCATTATCACCCTGATTGCTTTTATTTATAACCAGATTTATTTTTTAGATATTGCCATGATTTATGCCCTGATGAGCTTTATTACTACTATCGGAGTGGCGAAATATCTTGAGAAGGGAGCTCTGGACTGATCGCTTACTGGGTTGAAACAGCGCTTGATATTATTTCGATTATAACTTTAATAGGCGGCCTATTCTTTCTTTTTGTCGGCACCGTTGGTCTGCTGCGCTTTCCTGATGTTTATAATCGGCTGCATGCCACCACCAAGTGCGATACCCTGGGAGCAGGTCTGATCTTACTTTCCCTGGCCTTGCAAAGTCCTGTGGCCACTGGTGTCCGATTAGCCCTGTTAATATTCTTTATTTTAATTACCAACCCTACAGCCGCCCACGCTATTGCCAGAGCAGCTTATAAAATCGGGTTTAAGCCGGTTGAAAGCGGGAGGGAATAGGATGACCGAAGTGCTTAATGTCCTTCTGCTGTTGTTCTTAATTGTCTGCGCTATAGGGGTCGGATATATCCGTGATCTGTTAAGCGCTGTAATACTATTTTCCACTTTTGGTTTGATTATGGCCATAATCTGGCAGCAGTTGAGTGCTCCTGATGTGGCCATGGTCGAAGCGGCTCTTGGTACCGGTGTAGTCACACTGCTTTTAATAGCCGCTATCGCGAAGACCAAGAGAGCTGAATGAGAAAACTGAGGTCGCGGGAGGGATATTTTTAATGCTATACATACTTTTGGCTCTGTTTGTGGTTATTCTTACTTTTGTCTTGAGGTTTATAATCGGAGTAGAACCGCGAACACTGCTTACTCTTTACTTGCTAGCAGGCATTATCTTTCTACTCAGCTTTACCGTTGCTGAAATGCCAACATTTGGTTCACCGGATAATCCTACTTTTAATGAGGTGCCACAGCGTTACCTGGAGCAAGGGGTAGAAGAAACCGGGGCGGTTAACATCGTAAGCTCTGTTATTATTGATTATCGCGCTTTCGATACCCTTGGTGAAGCAACAGTATTATTTGTTGCTATTGCGGCAGTTGCCGCTACTTTACGATCTCACTAGATATTTGAGTTAGGTACTGGGGGAGATATTTATCGAAGATCAAATCATTCGTATAACAAGCCGCCTGGTTGTGCCTTTTATCCAGATTTACGGTATATATGTGATTTTGCATGGCCACTTATCTCCCGGAGGCAGTTTTTCGGGCGGTGCTATCTTCGGGGCCAGCCTGGTCCTGGTAGCGCTTTCCTTTAACCTTGAAGCCGGATCGAGGCAAATCCCTCATCATACAGCCTCGGTGCTTGAAAGTGGTGGAGCCCTGGGTTACGTTTTGACGGGTTTAGTTGGAGTATTTGCCGGCAGTTATTTTCTGGCCAATCAACTGGCAGGATTTCCTATGGGCCAGCCCGGTCAATTATTTAGCGCTGGTGCGATCCTGGTTATTACTGTTTTTGTTGGAATCAAGGTTGCCAGCACCATCGCTACCCTGTTTTTATACATAATCGAAGGGGAAAAGTAATATGGAGATTTTAATCGGTATAATAGATAACTATTACTATATGGTTGCGATTATCCTTTTTGTAATTGGTATGTACACAATGTTGACTCACTCTAATATGATCAAAAAAGTAATTGCCATGAACATAATGGATGCTTCAGTGTTCTTGATGTTTGTTGCGGTCGGTTATGCGCATGGTTCACAGGCTCCTATCATCAGGGAGGGAGCAGATGTTATTTACGCCAACCCCCTGCCTGGGGCATTGATATTAACCGGAATCGTTGTAGCCGTTTCTGTAACTGCTTACGCTTTAAGCCTGGTTGTAAAAATATACCGATATTATGATACCTGTGACTATGATGAAATATGTGAGATAAGGAGCCGGGAGTAGTGGGGTTTTCTGAGCATTTTCCAGCTTTGATCGTGGCAATTTTTTTCTTTGCTGCATTTTTGTCGCCCCTGCTTTACCGTTGGGCCAGGCACCTCTCGGCAGCTTACCTGGTTGTCACCCTGGTTGCGGCCTTTGGTATGGTGATAGCTTTGCTTGTTCAGGTTCAGCAGGGAGGTCCTGTTTATTATCATATGGGAGGGTGGTCTCCCCCCTGGGGAATTGAATTTAAGGCAGATCCCCTGCGTCTGTATGTGCTGCTGGTAGTGATCGGGGTTAGCCTGTGGGTATTTATTTATGCTTTAAGAGACTTGCATCATGAGTTAAAAAAAGCGGTAATGGGCTGGTATTATGCACTTTTTGCGGTCCTGGTCGGTTCCATGGCCGGAATAGCTTTAACCAATGATCTTTTCAACCTTTTCGTTCTTATGGAAATATGTGCTATATCTGCCTGTGCTATTATATCGATCAAGGAGGACCGGGAATGCCTGGAAGCCAGCTTTAAATATTTAATTATGAGCGCTATGGGAACGGGTTGTTTTCTGCTTGGCGTTGTAATGCTTTACATGGTTACAGGCTATCTTAATTACAGCTTTATGCAGGCAGAACTTGTTGAAGCTTTTAACCATTACCCGCGCAATATTTTTACTGCTGCTGCTCTATTTATTGTTGCCTTTGGCACTAAGGCCGCACTATTCCCCTTGCACGTCTGGCTGCCTGATGCTCACGCTTCGGCGCCTTCTCCATCCAGCGCTATGTTATCGGGCGTAGTGATCAAGATATATGCTTTTGGCCTTTTCCTGATGTTCTATGAGGTGTTCCCGCCCGAGCTCCTCAAGACGATACCGCTCAATGAAATTGTGCTCTGGTTGGCTTCACTGGGCGCTTTATTTGGCTCTGTGTATGCCATGCTGCAATCTGATTTGAAAAAAATGCTGGCTTTTTCCAGTATAGGTCAGATTGCTTATATTTTCATGGGAATCGGCTTCCATCATGATCTGGCCATGGTCGGCGGGTTCTATCACCTAATGGTTCATGCGGTAACCAAGGCCATGCTGTTTATGGCTGCCGGGGTGATCATCTATTCAACTGGGATACGAAAAATAGAGGACCTTGCCGGTATCGGAAGGGTTTTACCTGTAACAATGATTGCTTTTTCAATTGGCAGCGCGTCTATGGTAGGTTTGCCGGGGACCGGTGGTTTAATCAGTAAGTGGTTTTTAGCTTTAAGCGCCCTTGAAATCGGGCGGCCTTTTTTTGTGCTGGTTATTTTGGCCAGCAGCCTGTTAAATGCCGTCTATTATATGCCAATTGTTATCAACGCTTTTATGCACCATGACGAGTTTGAAAATGATTTTAAACCTGTTCCCCGGGTAATGCAGGCCTGCATGATTGTGGGCATGATTTTTGTTGTAGTTTCCGGTTTTTACACCACACCGGTAGTTAATTTGTTGGAGCAGGCAGCAGAGCTGTTTTTCTAAAACAATAAAGGAAATCCTTTCCTTTCAGTTGAAATATTCAGGGAACAAGAGCTATAATAGTTTGTAAAGTCTTTCGGAGGTGGTTGTTTTGGGCCAATCAACAGTTATTGCCATATTAATAACAATAGTCGGTTTTCCGATCATAATGACTCCAGTAATAATGTATTCATGCCGCATATCAGATAAACTGCGCAATATACTGGTGATTCTAACCTCGGCAATCGCATTCGGGTTGACCTTGAGCCTTTATCCCTTTGTTGTTGGTGGGGGTGAGGTACAGTATACTCTTTTTGAAGTATTGCCAAATCTGGAAATTTCCCTGCGTCTTGATTTACTCAGTTTTTGTCTTGCTATCCTGGCTTCATTTGTCTGGTTTTTATGTGCCGTCTATTCTCTTGACTACATGGCTAAGGAACATGCCTGCGGGCGTTATTATCCTGTCTTTATTTTTACCCTGGGCAGCTGCCAGGGAATCTTTTTTTCCGGGGATCTCTTCAGTTTATTTGTTTTTTTCGAATTGATGTCCTTAATTGCTTATATCCTGATCATTCATGAAGAAACTGAAGAAGCTCTCAAGGCCGGTTATAAATACCTGGTCATGACCATTATTGGTGGTTTGGCTTTATTCTTCGGTATGATTATAATTTTTGAAATTGGCGGCACTGTTTCACTTGGTGTCGGTGTAATAGTCCAGGAGAATTCACTGCTTGCCTTTATAGCCTTTATATGTTTCCTGATTGGTTTTGGCATGAAAGCGGGGATGTTTCCCCTGCACGTCTGGCTGCCTGATGCACACCCGGTTGCTCCTTCTCCGGCCAGCGCCCTGCTGTCAGGAGTTATGTTAAAAACAGGAGCTTATGGGTTGATCAGGGTGATTTTTCATGTCTTTTCTCCGGACCTGCTGAAAAGTGGAGGCTGGGATACGGTTCTGGGAGTTCTGGCTGTTATCACTATTTTGCTAGGTTCGGCAGTGGCCTTAACTCAGACCGATATAAAACGACGCCTGGCATATTCCAGTATCAGTCAGCTCGGCTATGTCCTGCTTGGCCTGAGTATCCTTAACGAGAATGCAACAATTGGTGCAGTATTTCACATTTTCAGTCACGCTTTCATGAAAAGTGTTCTTTTCCTTGCAGCAGGGGCGATTATTTGGAATACGGGTAAGAGACAGATCGCCGATCTGCAGGGTATTGGCAGGGAGATGCCGATAACCCTGGGTTGTTTTTCAATTGCCGCTTTTGCGATGATCGGTATTCCACCTTTAAACGGATTTTTGAGTAAATGGACCCTGGCGCTTGGCGCCCTTGATGCAAATATGGTCATTTATGTTTTTGTCCTGCTGGTCAGCAGCCTGCTTAACGCTCTTTATTACCTGCCGATTATAGTTCCGGCATTTTTCGAAATGCCAGGCGGTGGCAGCGCCGGGCACGGTCACGACCATGACCACGACGAACATCACGAAATTCAGTTTGATATTAAAGAAGCAGCCCCTCTAATGCTGGCAGTAATGATTGTCCTGGCTCTTTGTACATTTATATTCGGTTTAACTCCGAACAATGTTGTTTTTCAACTTTCACGCCTGACTGCAGAGTATCTC
>PXBM01000120.1 GCA_003566935.1 Syntrophomonadaceae bacterium
GATGAAAATGCTTTCAATGCCCTCCTTGCAAAATATGAAGGATATCTCTACCGAATCTGTTATAGCTATACCCGCAGCAAAGAAGAATCACTGGATATGATGCAGGAAGTCTATATAAAGTTATTTCTGGGTTTAAAGAGCTTCGACGAAACAAAACCCATCCTGCCCTGGCTCAAAAGAGTAACAATAAATACTTTGATCAATCAGTATAAGAAAAACAAGCAGCACGAGGTGCCACTTGACAGCAATTGGAGTCAGAATGACACTTACAATGTCAACTATACTCCAATCAATTATTTATCATCTGATGAATCAACCGAAGAGAAAGTAGTTTTTAACAGCACCTGTGAGGTAATAGATAGTCTGATTAAAAACCTCCCCGAGCATTACCGCTTGGCCCTGACCCTGCGTTACCAGGAAAATATGAATTATCATGACATAGCACGGCTTCTTGAACAACCAATCGGTACTACCAAAAGCAATGTTTACAGGGCAAGAAAAATGCTCCGTGAAAAAATGCTGGCTTGTGAACTATTGGAGGCGTAAATCACATGCATGTAAAATTTACAAAACTGCTACAGGAGTATATTGATAATGAATTAACCCCATTAGAAAAAATGATCATAGAAGATCACCTGGCATCATGTTACTCCTGCCGATCTGAACTAAACCAGTTAAAAATTGTTGACTGGGAATTGAAGAATCAACCCCTGCCTGCACCACCACGGGAACTGGCAAAAATCCGCACTCAAGTTGTAAAAAAGTGCAGCTATGAAATGAGAAAAGGTGCAGATCCAATAAATATTAATAAAATTTTGCAGTTACAGTTGAAAATTGCACGTAATACAACCAGCTTTATAAGGCTTAACCCTGTAAACCAGACAATTAGTAGCGTTGTAAAAAAATCAATTTTAAAAACAAGCCAGGTAGCCAGTACGTCCAAGAAAAAAAGAAAGGTACCTGGTTTGAAGTTCATCATCGGTCAGGCATAAGGGAGGTTTTTTAACTGGCTGTAATAACTGTAATACTCTACATTGTCGGAGCTATCCTGGCTCTAATTATCCTGATTTGCTTGTTCCTTTTATTTGTACCTGTTCGCTATAAACTCAGCGGAAGCTGCAAAAGGATAATCAGCTTCAACTTTAAAGCCTCTTTTTCTCCCCTGCTGCTGTTTAAGGGCGAATGGCAAAGTAGTACAGACAGCCCGTTGCGAGCTCGATTAGTCATTGCAGGGATCACTATTAGAGTTGATCCAAATAAGCAAGACAAAGAGAAAAAGGCAAAGAAAAAAGAAAAGCAAAAAGAATTGCCCCCCAGGTTTTATATACAAAACCTTGATAAAACTTTTTTATCCAGTTGTCTCAAACTGGTTCAAGATATACTGCTGATATTTAAACCAAGCAAATTAATAATCAAAGCACAAATCGGCTTTGATGAACCGCACCTGACCGGCTACCTTGCAGCAGTTAAGGGTCTTGCCAGTGAATGGGCAGATTGGCCTTGGATTGAGATCAAACCTGTTTGGGATGATGAATATTATGAAGGATACCTATATT
This sequence comes from Syntrophomonadaceae bacterium, assembly GCA_003566935.1. Taxonomy (GTDB): domain Bacteria; phylum Bacillota; class Dethiobacteria; order DTU022; family DTU022; genus T3SED10-7. Next base: position 1,557 of record PXBM01000120.1, read on the forward strand.
TGGGGGGAAGAATTATTTTGTTCAACATTCTGATCAAAATTGCCCGGTTCATGATCGCAAAACGGACGAGGCAGTTTTTGAGAGCCATGAAAATAGAAAAAAAATCTATTAAGCAAAGTGCAACCATTTAAGATTTAACCGGTATTAATAGTTGTAAGCAATTAATTGCATAGATTTAAAACAGCTTAGATGAAATACTTTCAGCTATGACAACCTTAAGGTTGACTTATCAAGTAACAGACTAAAATAAGGAGGAAGATAGTAATGGCATCTGGAAGCGAACTTTTTAGCACCCTGTTTGAAAGATTAGAGAAATTCATCAAAACAGAAACTATTGTGGGTGAGGCGATTCAGGTAGGAGACATTACCCTGGTTCCAATTATGTCAGTATCATTTGGAGTCGGCGGTGGAGAAGGTTCTGGAAGGGATGAAAAAGGCAATGATGGAAGTGGTGGCGGCGGTGGCGTTGGTTGCAAAATGACACCTAACGCTATGCTGGTGGTAAAAAATGAGCAAATAAGTGTTTATCCCCTGACTGATAGGGGCTCTCTGGAAAAAATTGTCGAAATGGTCCCTGAAATACTCTCCAAGGTCTCAGATTTCCAGAAAGCAGAAAACCCTAAAGATAGGGACGAGTAACAAAAAACCATAAAAGCTTTACTTTTAAATGAAACCCGGTCCATTCAACCGGGTTTTTTCAGGCCACAACCTTATTATTAAATATACAGCGATGTAACAGTTCAGTCTCCTTTGCTTTTATAAATCCTGTGATTATTTCCTGCTCTCCTGGTGTTAACTGGTTCCCTTGTGCTCATAGTTTCTCCTTGCGAAATAACTCTATTATTTAATTAAAACAGAAGGATCAAAGTCTTTAACCGGACCTTTATAAGGTTCTCCGCGCCCATGCAGGTGCGGTCGCCCCATATGTGTGATGGCCGCTACCGGGCAAAAGTTATAGCAACGAAGGCAGATAATACAGTTACCCCTGGTTTTAATAACCTTTTCTTCATAGTAGAAATTATCAACCGGGCAAAGCCGCACACACTCTCCGCAATCAATACAGTTATCATAATCAATACCGATATCATTTTGGAACCTATGAAAAACCCTGCGGAAAGGTACCCGCTGAAGCGAGCCAAGGTAGAAAGAAACCTGGTTAAAACCGCGTAAAGAAACTCTGCCTGCATCGATCTCCCGGGCAAAAAGAGCTGCCCGTTTTGCGGCTCTTCCCAGCACCCCGGTCAGCCGGTCAGGATCGTTTGTATAGGGCAGGCTGATAATGCTTACTGTAACATTATTCGGCATTAAGAAATGCTCACCCCATTGAACATTGAAGCCCTTATCATGAAGCAAAGTGCCTGCCACTGCTGCTCCATCACCAGACCATAGCCACTGGGTACAGAAAACAAAAGCTTTTTTTCCGGATACAACCGGAAGCTCCTCTATAAAAGTTTTCATTGGCACCGGCAGGTCAGATCCGTGAATAGGGTAACCAAACCCCACAATATCAGAATCCTGGATTAGTTCGGTCGCTTCATTAACTGACAAAGTCTCAATGGAGAACGCCCGGGCAGGACGCCCTAGCTTTTCAAACTGGCGAACCATTTCATTAGAAACCCACCAGGTATTACCGGTGCCGGAAAAATAAAATATCACAATTTCTGCACTGCCACTTTTGTTGCCCATTCAAAAACCCCCGGTTATTATTCTGCAGTTATAATACCAGCAAAACAGCCTATTTGACAATCAAAATGGGAATCAATTCCGACCAGATAATACTAAAGTACACTGGGACGAAAGTACACGGGGACGGAGGTTGTGTACTTTAAAAGCAAGTACACAACCTCCGTCCCCGTGTACTTCTGCTGGTATTTTATTTAAACATGGGTTACAGTGGAATTAATACAGTAAATGTAGGGGTGTATTAGGTGGCACAGTGCAGAAAGTGCTCCACAACTGAAACGCCAGTAAATAACGCTATTGGCTTCTGTCGCTCCTGCCTGCTTCAGGGCAACAGCAGCATTAAAGAACATCTTACCTCAAGCCACGCAAAGTTACGGCAGCTAAGCGGCCTTCCGTCACATCCACCCCGCGCAGAAGGCGGGCCGGTGTGCCAAATCTGCGCCCGGTCTTGCCAGCCAGCCCCGGGTGAAAAAGGCTATTGCGGATTGCGAAAAAATCAGGCAGGAAAAATAAACAACCTGGCTGGTATTCCCGCCAGGGGCCTTTTGGAATACTATTATGATCCTCTTCCCACCAACTGCGTATCCGATTTTGTTTGCCCGGTAAAAAAGAAAGACCCCCTCTATCAAAGAAAAAGTAACCTGGCTGTTTTTTACGGAGCATGTGTCTTGAACTGTCACTTCTGCCAGAACTGGCACTACCGGAGTTTAACCGAATCCTTAAAGCCACTTTACAGTGCTTCTGAGTTGGCTGGAAAAGTAGATGATAGCACCGCCTGCATCTGTTTCTTCGGTGGAGATCCAGCCCCACAGGTGCCCCATGCCATTGCTACCGTCCGTCGAGCACTTAAAAGAAAACCAGATCTAACAATCTGCTGGGAAACATCGGGCCTGCTAAGAAAGGTTTTCCTGCAAAAAATGATCACTTACTCATTGCTTAATGATGGAACTATCAAGTTCGATTTAAAAGCTTTTAACCGGGAAATTTACTATGCCTTGACTGGTGCCGACAACAAGGCCGTGCTTGATAACTTTAGACTTTGTGCCAAAGTTGGCCGGGAGAAAAATGTTACCTTAGCCGTTGCCAGCACACTGCTCGTGCCTGGATATATAGAAGCAGAAGAAGTTTTTGCTATCGCGTCCTTTATTGCTGATCAAGATCCAAATATTCCCTATTCCCTGCTGGGATTTCATCCCAGCTTTCAGATGCAGGACCTACCTCCAACCAGCCGGCGGCAGGCTGAGGCCTGCTACCAGGCAGCCAGGGAGGTCGGTTTAAAAAGAATAAAGCTGGGCAATACGCACCTCTTTAATTAAAAGCACTCTAGCCCATTTACTTTGGGTCGCATAGAAGAAACCATGCCTTCACTATCATCATAAATAATCAAGGGTTTTCAGGTGATTGAACAAACCTGAAAACCCTATTTATACATTGGTGCGCCCGGCAGGATTCGAACCTGCGACCTGCTGATTCGAAGTCAGTTACTCTATCCGGGCTGAGCTACGGGCGCATATGTTTAATACCGGATATGACAATTTAAGCACATCTTATAGCAAGAAGCAATTCTTTGAACATGTAAAATTGGGTATCATAGATCTTTTAATAATCCAACCTGTGATATTTAAATAACCTGAAAGGTTGATACATGGTGTAGACAAATCAGTACGGTTTTACTACCTTAATATCATTCATTGGAAAATGCTTCTCATTTAAAGTATAGAGCACCGCTTCCCTAACCAGGGCTGAGGCTGCAATAATTGCATCAGCCGTATTGATGCCGTAACTTTTTCTGTATAAGCTCATGTAACGTCCTGCCGCTTCAGCAATGCTATCATCCAAGCCAATTCGGTCAAATGCATCAAGAAAGTCATGCAAAACCTTCTCCTCACCCTGCCGGGCACCACTTAATAACTCTATCTTGGTGATCAAAGAACAAGTCAGGACTCGACCTTCTTGAAGACAACTATCTACAACTGAAATTGCATCGGGCTTGCCTTTTAAATAATCTATCAATATATTTGTATCAAAGAGGGCAGCC
>PXBM01000071.1 GCA_003566935.1 Syntrophomonadaceae bacterium
ACCTTATTAAAAGCTTCATATGCCTGCTTCGGATCTTTGTAAATTAGTTTATAGCTTATTCCCTGGGCCACTTCCTTAGAGTAACCACCGAATAACTTTAAACCAGCATCATTGGAAAAAACGATATTCCCTTTCAAATCAGCTTCATAGTAGGCCTCTTCCATGGTATCAAGGATATCACGATATCTTTCTTCAGATTTTTTAAGTGCTACTTCTGTTTCATGCTTAATTATTGCTCCGGCAATAATCTCAGCCACTACTTTGAGAAGCGCTATTTGATGTTCGCTTAATCTGTTTTTCTTCACCATTTTAAAACCAAATATACCGATTGTTATACCTTCTTTAACCAGGGGGATGGTTAGAAAGGATTTAGTTCCTTCGATCTGAAAATCAATTTTATCCTTTTCTGCTTCAGGAGGTAAAGCCTCAACATCAGGGACATAGACATAGTCCTGTCTTTTTAACTGTACAGCCCACCAGGGGGTATTTTCCAGTAGAAAACCCTGGTTTCTCCTTTTCATAGAAGGAACTTCTTCAGCACACCATTCGTGAGTATTATCCATATGTAAACCGTCTTCACTGAAACGGCAGATATAGCTTCTATCTGCACTAAAAAATTCACCACTTAATTCAAGAGCATGGTCAATGGCCTTATCTATATTACTGCCTGTTGCGCCAACAAAAGCAGAGGATATCTCGGCAATCATTTTTTCAAATTCCAGCTGGTAATTAAGCTTTGCTTCCGCTTCTTTCCTTTCTGTTATATCGCGGACAATCGACAGCACTTCATTATCTGCTACAGGAACCATCCTTGCTTCAAAATAGTGTCTTTGACCATCTATGGAATAGCTGTACTCAAGAAAATTAAGACTGCCTACCCTTAGGGTTTCTTCTATACCTAGCAGGACCACTTCTGCTATGGCAGGTTTCATGACCTCTTTAATTCTTGAACCTATCAAAAAATTATTCCTGTATAACTGACGACCTTCTTCCGATAACTGCAAATCATTTTTTGTCTGGACATCGAGATAGATTCCATCTCCAGAATAGAGGAACAGCATATCAGGAAGGGCATCCACCAACGCTCTGTTGCGTTTTTCACTGGCCCTCAGTTCTGTCACTGCTTTTTTTTGTTCAGTTATATCTTCCCCTACACACAAATACTCCTTTACCTTGCCTTCTTCATCAAACAAAGCCCTGTTAGTCCACTTTATCCAGCGGGCTTCACCGTCGCCAGAAATATTAGTATGTTCGTGTCTTTGAATGGGGTTTTCCGGCGTAAGTGAAAGCAGTGCTTCTTTAACCAATGACCTGTTTTCTGGAGGAACAAACTCAAACACTTCTTTATCTATAATATCAGCGCTGCTTGCTCCGTAAAAATTGCAGTAAGCATCATTTACAAAAGTAAAGCGCATGTCCCTGGATAATCTGTGAACAAGGACCGGAATATCCTCAGCGATGGTTCGATACCACTCAGTGCTATTTTCTAAAAGCTGTTCCAGCTTTTTTCTTTTAGTTATATCTCGGACATATTCAACAACACCAACTGTATTATCATGCTCATCTTTTAGCGGGTAGGTAAAAAGCTCCAGCCACCCTGTTTGCCGGCCTTCCTGGGTTAATGGAACAATTTCAACAGCGGGTTTACCAGTGTTTATAGTTTGGAGAGTAGGGCAATTAGAGCAAGGCTTATCAAAGCTATGGTATGCCTGGTAACATTTTTTCCCAGGTATAGGCATGGCTGGAGAATACCATTTTTCCATAACTTTATTAACCCTGATTATTGTCAGGTCTGTATCAAGGATTGATATACCATCCTGAATTGCATCGAATGAAACCTGTAATAGTTTTTCTGAATCAATATTGAAGTAATTTTTACCAAAAACCATAATAAGACCCCCGGCTTTAAAGAAACAACACCTTTTATCAATTCTACAGATTACCAAATAACCCTCTAAAGGTTAGAATATCTCGACCAATGACATCAAATCGTTTACAAAGCATCTACTTCCAGTAAACAGAAAAACCTCAGATAGCTGCACAGGTAATAATATAGCCCCGAAGCTTTTTTGCTCCGGGGTTATAACTGATCCAAGTATCAAGTTTAGTTTTTTATGGTTTAACGTTTATAAACACTTTTAGTAAATGAATATTAATTAAAATGCTTTATTTACGCTTAACACCACTGTAAACCATCCAGCCACCTATAGCAATCAGGGCAATAATCCATATGTAATTTAACAGGTTCAGGTGCGCGGTCCACTGTTCGGAAAAGCTGATAATAATAAAAAGTAATAAGAGACCCGCTGCCGGATAAACCGGCCAGAAACGCTCACCATGGTCCATGCTTTTAAACCAGTAAGTATGGACCAGAAATACTGCCAGGAAACTTAAACTAAGTCCCAGGAAAAAGAAAGCCGGGCTGAGATCTTCGTAGACGGGCTGTCCCTGAATCGCAGAAAAGGTTGCTATAGAAAAAAGAACGGTTCCTGGAATCAAAAAACCGACATTACCGTATTCTTTCCTTGCACCCAGCAAGACATAGGTAGCAATAAATCCGAGGGCCAGTAAAAACAAGAAGGCTTGACCGGGTATTACTCCTAATTGATTTAATAGCAAAAAAACTCCGGCTATGATTAACAGTACTCCACCCTTAAATGATTTGCTCATAACATAACGCTCCTTTGTTTTTTCTTTATCTTAATCCTGACGGAGCTTTATGCCCAGTAACCGGGGTCATCAATTAATCATGATTTCACATGACTGCAGTCATATTATTCATAGCACAGGGTTTAAAGTAAATTATTTTTCATGGCAAGAAGAACAGCCTGTGTCCTATCACTGGTGCCCAGTTTTGCGTAAATAGCGCTTACCTGGTTTTTGACCGTGCCCTCGCTAAGAAAAAGCCTTGATGCAATATCACTGTTACTCAAACCTTTTGCCATTAAAGAAAGAACTTCTTTTTCTCGCCCGGTTAGATCTTCAGCTCCAGGCTTAAATTCAAAAATATCAGTTTCTCCTGATTTTCCAAAAGCCTTATTGACCAACTTTGCTGCTATTTCTGGCTGCATGACAATATCTCCTCTATATGTTGCCCTGATAGTCGCCAAAAGCTTCTCTGATGGAAGGTCTTTTAACAGGTAAGTTTTAGCCCCGGCTTTTAAGGCCTTAACAATCAACTCATCATCGTCAAAGGTAGTAACGACAATAACTTTAACCGGCAGCCCTTCCTTAGCAATTATCTCGGTCGCCTCAACTCCATCTACCTCGGGCATACGAATGTCCATTAAAATAATATCCGGTTTTAGCTCACGGCAATGGCCTACAGCTTCATTTCCGTTAGATGCCGTGCCAATTACCTCCATATCTTCCTCAAGATCAAGGATTGTCTTTAAACCTTCTCGCATCAGGCGCTGATCATCTGCTATAACAATCCTAACTGATTTACTCATTGGGCAACTCCTCGAGTATCAGACTCACCAGGAATCCGCCACCCTCATGGTTTTTGAACTGTACCTTCCCTCCAAAAGCAGCAACCCTTTCCCGTATACCCTGCAGGCCATAGCCCTCTATAGGATCATCACAACCTTTCCCATCATCTTCTACTTCAAGATAAAGGCTTTGCTTATTATGATGCAAACGTACTGTAATAGTATTTGCTTTTCCGTGACGAATGCTGTTAGTTATACTCTCCTGGATAATACGGTAAAGGCTGATTTGCAATGAAGGCGGCAGATCGATGTTTTCATCAAGTTCATATTTAATATCAACATCACTTCCGGAATAATCACGGGCAATGCTCTTTAAGGCTGCTGTAAAATCCATACTCTCTAAATCTAAAGGACGCAGGGCTTTAACAGTCAAACGGACTTCATCGAGCCCTTTGCGGGCCTGTTGCTGGCTTTTACTGATCTCGGCCAGAGCTTTCCAGGGCTCTCTCTCCAGTAATTTTTTCCCTGCTTCGAGGCTGACTATAACTGCCGTCAGTGTATGGGCCAGAGTATCATGCAGTTCCCGGGCCAACCTGGACCTTTCTTCTGCCGCCGCCAGCTGTTCCCTTTCCTGACTTACCTTAATTAGCTTACGGTAAGCTACCTCCAGGTCTGCCTTCGAACGGTCGAGTTGCTCGAGGGCATTTTCTGCCCGCTCCCTTTCCTCAAGCTGCCTGCGAGCCATATGACTGACGCCGTAGGCAAAGAAAATAAATAGGCAGTTAATCAGAACAGAAGCCATGCTTTCCCATGTAAGCAGTGAACGCTCATAGAGACTAGCAGCGCTTACAAAGAGAAAACCAGGCAGTGATATGAAAAAAATATAGTCTCCGTTAGGCCTGGGGTAAGCCAAAAGACTTTCGGCGATCAAGATAATCAAGAGGATTCCTCCAACAGGTGTTCCATCAAAGTAAATAAAGATAAAAATCAGCAGCATTTGGATATATAGGCTGGGAACAATAATTGAAGGAAACTTTTCTTCAAAATAATAAGTTCTGATATTATCAAGAGCAAAAACAAACAAAAGTGGAAGCAAAGGCCCGGTCAGTGTATAACCATTGTAACTGATCGTAAACCAGAAAACAGCCAGGTAACCGAAATATCTCCCCAGGGTTAATATTAATAAAGTTTTTCTATCCAAAAATAAAGGCCCGCCTTCACAATAGTCTCACCTGACTGGTTTAGCCGGTTATAATAAATAAGTATACCATATAGATTGAAACTGCTACTCATCCAGACCAGTGGATCTAAAAACCACTTATTCCTGCATATTCATCTTCCAACATCGCTATAATTATTCCAACCTTTATGATAATATAATGTAAAATTATACTTTTGTTTAAAAAAACGCTGTCAATATTCAGTCACTATAGTCATAACATCTACGATGGAATCTATTATCCCAATTCTTATTTGCGACCAGATTTCTTAACTTAAAATTTTTGAGGAGGTTCGAAAATGGAACAGCTGCAAAAAGATATTAAGAAAATTGCCGATTTGCTGAAAAACAGCAGTTACGCCGTTGCCTTGACCGGATCTGGCATATCAGACGAAGAAGGTACAGCTAACTTCCGCAGCCCCGGCAG
>PXBM01000242.1 GCA_003566935.1 Syntrophomonadaceae bacterium
CCTGTAATTCCTTGTTATCTGTAGGCTCATCTAAAATAGATGGGTCTTTTTCTGCTTCATAACCGCGGTGAACCAGGAGGGTTGCATCTCCACCATCGTCAACAATCTGGTTAGGTCCTGAGCCATCAGGCCAGGTTAAAGCTTCGAGAGTACACCACCAGTATTCTTCTAGGTTTTCACCTTTCCAGGCGAATACCGGTACTCCCTTGGGATCATCTTCAGTCCCTCCCTTTTCAGGTGGTCCGACTACAATAGCTGCGGCAGCGTGATCCTGGGTTGAAAAAATATTACAGCTGGCCCAGCGCACATCTGCCCCGAGTTCAACCAGGGTTTCAATCAAGACCGCTGTTTGAATTGTCATATGCAAACTGCCGGTAACCTTTAATCCTTTCAGGGGTTTTTGATCTGCGTATTTTTCGCGGGTCGCAATTAGACCCGGCATTTCTTTCTCCGCAATATCAATTTCCTTTCTTCCCCAGGAAGCCAGACTTAAGTCTGCTACCTTGTAATCCATTCTTAATCGCCTCCATTTAATTAAAATACTATTACTTAAGACAGGGATTAACCTGTTAATACTTTAAAGCCATTTACCCTCATTGATATCCTGTATAATAGTTTTTGCGGTTTCTTCATCAAACTGGGCCCCCGTTTGCCTGACAATCTGTGCGGCAATATAAGAAGCCAGTCTGCCTGCTTCAGCAATGGAATAACCGTTGATCAGGCCATATATAAATCCTGCTGCGTAATTGTCTCCGGCCCCGGTGCTGTCAACTGCTTCAACAGTAAAAGCATCAATCAGGCAGGTTTCATTGTTATTTTCAGTGATGCAGGACCCATCAGCACAGTTTTTAACTGCAGCGATGACATTTTTTTTAGCCAGCTCAGCTGAAGCTTTTTCCGGATCATCAAAGCCAAGCAGTAAACGAGCTTCTTCGCGATTTGCCAGCAAAACATCGATGTGATTTTCGATTAAGTCGTGGAAATCATCACGATGCCTTTCAACACAGAAAGGATCTGCAACATCAAAGGCCACTTTTGTATTATTATTTCTGGCTGTAGAGATAGCAGCCTTGATTGCTTCCTTTTGTGAATCTGTATCCCACATGTAGCCGGTAAAATAAAAATAGTCTGCCTGAGCAATACGGTCGTGATTAAAGTGATCAGGTCCAAATTCCTGGCAGACGCCGAGCCTGGTGCTCATAGTCCTTTCATAATCAGGAGTAACAAGGACAATACAGCTCCCTGTATCGCCACCGGTTACAACTGAAAGATCAGAAAGAACTTGTTTGTCTTTTAAACGCTTTATATAAATGTCACCCAGCTCATCACTACCCACCATTCCGGCCAGGGCAGTTTCAACACCCAGTGCAGATAGAGTAATCATAGTATTTGGGGCAGAGCCACCGCAAGAATATTGCTTCTCCCGGTCATTGATATATTTTAAAATCTCATTTCCACGCTCACTATCTATGAGGGTCATGGTGCCTTTTTCAAGTTCCAGTGTTTCAATGTCATCATCGCTGGCGTGAGCAAGGACATCAATCAAGGGATTGCCGATGCCATAAACTTTCACCCTATCGCCACCCTGAGCTGTCATTAATAATCTCCTCCAACTAATAAGTTTCCAATAAAAAAACCTGCATCTTTACAGATAGCAACGGCAGAGGTTGGTTTCAGACAATTCTCTCAAAACAGCCTTCATTACAGCCATCCGTTAAGCCAAACAGGTTTATTTAATCTTTATAACTGCGGCCATAAAAGCTAGCGGCTTATATGCCCTCAACCCGGTCAAGCTTTTCCTTCCACTCCGTGTTACTCTTCATTAAAAAAGCTGGATGGAAATGATTATTATCTATCCTTTTTCTCCAGCTTAAACGTTAATTCTTATAATGTATTACCTTCAAATTATAGCACTATCTGAACAACAAGTCAAATTCGTTTAAATTAAAAAAAGCGGGAAAACAAGGTTTAAAAAACGGTTTTCCCGCCCTCTGCATTCCTTTTAAATCAAAGGTTTAACCACCATGAGCAAGGTGGAATACATTAACCTCGGCATTGTCGGGTATCTCATAGGTTGCATAATCTTCTTTTGGAACAAGTTGGCCATTAACGCTTACAGTGATTATCGATAAAACATAACCCATCCTGTCCACTACGTCTTGAACCGTCATTCCCTCATGCCAATCAAGCTTTTCTTTATTGTTAACAGTGATCATAAAGTAAACTCCAATATATTTAAATGTTAGGTTTATCCAGTAAGGTTAATACTTCGGGGATATCGATGCCAATCTCCTTAAGATGCTCAACTGTAGGAACTCCATTATTATCCCAGCCGCGCTTTTTATAAACTGCATCGATCAGTTCGTTGTACCGTTTATAACGAAAATCCCTTGTAATAGCTAGCTTTTCGCCTGTTGTTTTACCTTCCGGATCGATACCAATTTCTTCTTTCATTTGCTTGTCATAGCGCTCTTCCCGGGAAAGGTATTCTTCTTCTGTAGCAGGACCGATTGCTCTCAGCGGAGGCATATCGTCTGCCCTGGTACCGTAACCAAGATAGTAACTAATCAGGCGCTGCAGGTTAAAAACACGTTCGGACTGGCGTAACATCTTTTTCTCATCCAAAGGCTCGCCGAGCATTCCTTCATAAAACTTCTGAAAGTCCTCGACCCGCTCAGGTATTTTTGTAGCCTCGTTCGGAGGGTACTTGCTATTATCTGGCGGAACAACATCATTCCATATTAGCTTACAAAGACCAAGCAATCCGAACCAGGTTCTGAACAACGGGAAATAATACAGGGCTTCTGCTTTATCCTCATAGGTAGGGATCTGGTTGTTGATAGCATCGAAAAATATCAAGAGGGCTTCATCATGTTGTGGCCCCTTTATAGCCAGGGCATAGCCGGCTTGCTGGGCCGGAGATTCTTTAGTTACATACTCAGAAAATTCCAGGCCTTTTACTTCCATTCCAATATCGTTTAAGAAGCCAGGATCCGCGCCAAGCTCATTAGCCCATTTTTCTTTTAATCGGCGTATGCCCTGCCCGACATCGACCCCGAACCCTTCACCAAGAGCCATTTCGTGCAGGCATTCTAAAGCTTCATTCATCGCGCCAAAATTAAGCTTTTTACCACCGGTTTGCTCTTCTGATATAATGCCGGCTTCAAAACACTCCATTACAAAAGCCATAGTTGTAGCAAAGGAAATAGTGTCGACACCATAAGTATCACAGTAGAAGTTGAATTCAACAATAAAGTCAAGGTCAAAACCACCCATATTTGAGCCGCCGGCAGCAGTTTCATATTCAGGCCCGTCGACGACAACCTTTTGCCCCTTGTAGGGACCTGTCTTTAGTTCGAACCCGTCAACGGCCTTGGCACAGGCCATTGAACAGCCTACCCAGCAACCGTCTGCTGCTCCCTGCGTAAAGTAGCGGCTTTTCATAACCCCGGAATCAATCTTAGGGGTGTCTTTATGCCTGCCGAATTTATAATTATGCACGGGCAAAAGGTCATATGAATCCATGACCTCTACCAGGTTGGCAGTGCCAACTTGACGCATCCGGTTTTGTTCATCGTCCAACATTGCCATCATGGCGTTAATCCTCATGCCGTGACGTCGAATCAGCTCGGGGTCGGCAGGGTTATTCATGTCATCAGTAACCTGGATTGCTCCCGTCGGGCAAACATATCCACAGGAAGTACATTCAATGCAATGCGGATCAGTTTCACCGAATGGCATAGTTAAGTGGCGGGTAATGCCTCGGCCGGCAAAGCCTAAAATATTCTGAAGTACGAAGGAGCTGCAGGCACGGACGCAGTGACCACAGAGGATACAGGCTTTAGGGTTTTCATCAGTTATATCACTTTTGTATTTTTCTTTATCCGTTGCGCCGCATAGTTTAGCGATATTCTGGATTGCTTCCACGTTGGGCCAGCGTCCCAGGTACATCTCTGCCAGGTTTTTACGGTGTTTCTTGATTTTCTCGGTGTTGGTGTTAACTTTAATTTCACCGCGAATTGGATAGTTGCAGGCTGTAACCAATTTTTTCTTGCCGTTGATTTCAACTTCACACAAACAGAGCCTGCAGGTACCTTCCGGGGTTAAATCTTTATGGTTACAGAGCGTGGGCACGTTGAACCCGGCATCCATCACTGCTTTCAGCAGGTATGTGTCTTCAACAACCGTCGCTGCTTTACCGTTTATGCTGATTTCGTATTTTGTTGGACCGGCTTTTGTTTTCGTAGCCATTATTTTACCTCCACTGCATTAAATTTACATGATTCCAGGCAGATGCCGCACTTGATGCAGTCTTCCTGGTTGATAGTGTGAAGCTCTTTTGGTTCACCGCTTACTGCTTCCGTCGGGCAGTTTTTAGCACAAATTACGCAACCGGTACAGTTGTCGTTAATTGAATAAGTTATCAATTCAGTGCAAACTCCGGCCGGACAGATTTTATCTTTAATATGTTTGATATATTCATCTTCAAAAAAACGCAGGGTGGTTAGAACCGGGTTGGGTGCAGTTCCGCCGAGCTGGCAGAGGCTAGAAGCCTCTATAGTTTCTGAAAGCTCCTGCAGCTGCTCTAAATCATCTTCCCTGCCTTCGCCTTTAGTAATGCGGGTTAGGATTTTGCTTAAAGCGAACAGGCCTTCGCGGCAGGGTGTGCACTTACCGCAGGATTCATCTATCAGGAAGTTAATAAAGTAACGGGCTACATCAACCATGCAGGTGTGATCATCCATTACGATCATACCGCCCGAGCCCATCATAGAGCCTGCTTCGGTTAGCGAGTCAAAATCAACTCCCATGTCCAGCATATCATCGGGGATGCAGCCGCCGGAAGGACCACCGGTCTGGATAGCTTTAAATTTCCTGCCATCCGGAATGCCTCCTCCCACTTTATAGACGATATCATGGAGAGTAATACCCATGGGTACTTCCACTAACCCTGTGTTATTAACATCACCGACCAGTGAGAAAACCTTGGTGCCACTTGAGCCATTCCAGGGATTTTCCTTGACTTCACCGGTGCCTATATCGGCAAACCAG
>PXBM01000217.1 GCA_003566935.1 Syntrophomonadaceae bacterium
CCCTATGAAATCTGGCCCCTGGCCCTGGTCGGTTTCGTGCCAATCCTGGTGGCCCAGCACAGAATTATGCCCCCTAAGATTTCATCCCTGGCCCCGGCTATTGGAGTAGCCATTTGGCTGCAGGGTTACCTTGGCCCTGTCTTTGCGCCCATCGGCACCTACATGGTCTGGCTGCCGTTAATTGTTTTCTTTGTCAGCCTGGCCATAGACCGGGGCGACAGGACATTTCACAGCCGCACCGGTTACCGTTGGTTTGTAAGCAGCGGTGTAGTTACCTGGGCGGCAATAGAGATGATCAGACTCTTTATTCCTATTGCCGGGACCTGGGCTTTTATTGCCTACCCCCTGTACCGCCAGCTCTGGTTGATTCAGCCGGCAAACATTTTCGGTATTATCGGCACCGGCATGCTGGTGATGATGATCAATTATGTTTTGGCCCTGCTGGTGATCGGATGGCTGGATAAAAAGGGGCTGCCGCAGAGCACTGACGCTGAATTTACCCCGCCCCTGGATGCCAGCCTGACCCGGCGCTGGTCCATAATTGGCGGATCAATCCTGGCCGGATGGATTGTGCTCAGTCTGGCTATCTGGAGCATTCCACTTGATACCCCTGAAGTAAAAGTTGCAGCCGTTCAACCCGAAGTTTCACCAATAGTAAGTATTAACCGGGGCGAAGATATGGATAAACTATATGAGCGGATGATCGAACAAACCCGTGAAGCTGGGTCAGAGGGAGCAGAATTTATTGTCTGGCCGGAAGCTTCTTTCAACTGGGATCCGCAGGAAAATGACCGGCTGGATCTAACCGGGTTGGCTGCTGAAACTGAAGCGCACCTAGCTGTTGGTTACGTGTTCTCGGCAGGTCAAGCAGGATTCTATAACGAAGCAACAGTAATTAACCCTGAAGGTGAATTCCTGGGAAGATTCGGCAAAGATCATCCGGTCATCTTCGGAGGTGAAACCAGTTTAAGCCGCGGCACTTACCCTGTATACGATACACCGCTTGGCAAGCTGGCCACCATAATTTGTTACGATCTTGATTATACCAATACAACCAGGAAGATGGTCGCCCAGGGGGCACAGCTAATCGGCGCGCCATCAAACGACTGGAACAGCATAGCCGACAAACATTATACCCATGTAGTTTACAGGGCCATCGAAAACCGCGTAGCCATGGTTAAGGCTGATGGCAGCTATAATTCGGCCATTGTTGACCCCTACGGACGCATTATAGACCTGGCAGTCTACCCCGAAGGCGGCGAAGCCACTTTAGTGGCCGATGTACAAATTGGCGACGGAAAAGGCACCGTAAACACCCGCCTCGGTGACTGGGCCGGATGGCTGGCCCTGGCCGGCCTTGCTTTCTTTACTTTTGGCAGCAAATGGCTGGAAAGGAAAGCAGCTTAAGAATTAGAGACAAAGGAATTGGACAAAGAGATATTGCTCTCTGTCACGCCTGTCAGCTTGCTTCACAGCATGACCTTCGCTTTTTAATAAAATCATGAAACTAAAACATAGAGTTTCAATTGATAGAAATCAAGAGAGATTTAAAACCAAAAATCGAATTTTGGTTTTTCAAAGGTAATGGCCCTGTTGTGGGGATCGGCTTTTACATTATCGACAGATTTCCAGTCGACAAATTGTTCCTGTCTTGATTGGGAAAGGATACCGTATCCAGCGGCTGTCGGATTTTTGGCAAGCAAACCCAGTAAAACCAAGAGGCTGTTAACTACAAAGTTTTTGCTGCGCTGCCTGCTTTGCTATATTAATAAAAGAATCTAGCAGGTTTTCACCATCAATGAATGCTGTTAACCCCATAAATTGCCAAACTTAATCAGGTTTGTTTATTGCCTAACTACAAAGCTGGCCAAACCAAGCAGCAAAAGCATTACCTCCTGCCTCAATTTTTACAGTTCGCTCCCAGCCAGATACCAACAAGAGGTATCGTAAATTCAAAAACACCAAAGATAATGATAACTCTATAAAGAAAAGTTGTTGGAGCCTATCACAATCCCCCGGATTAAAAGTTCCAGCAGCATATCATAAAAATATCCTCGCAGTAAGTTTTCACTGCAGTTATAATATTAACAAGTACAGGCTTGCAGCAAATTTTGGAATTTCTTTATTGAGCAACAATAAAAATACATTTTGACGTAAAGCAGAATGATGCTATTATTAGGGTAACTTTAATTGAAAGGCAACAGGTTATCAAAAATGACGGACATGAAAAAATACCAGGGTAGACCTTCAGTCCCGGCAAAAAAGACCCTCGAGAAAACAGGGACGGCTATTGCCAAAAACCTGGCCGAAATGCAACAGACCGCAGACAAGGTTTCCCATTATCAACAGCTTTCCATTAAGGGTGAACAGGGCAAACTGCTTCTTATAGGCAGTCTTTGCTATGATTACTACCTGCTGGCTGAAGAATGCCTTCTGCTGATAGCCAAAACAACAGACCAGTGGATTCCCGGCAGCATGGACTGGCGGAACCGCTTAATCAAGTTAATGCAAAATCCGATTCCGGAAAAAAGGCCGCAGATTATATCGGAAAAATCTGGTCTTCTTTTATACGATTTTCTTATACTCTACCTTAACTACCACCGTCACAGCGCAGCATTTTCTGAAGAAAAGCTGGAATATTTGGCTGATAAGCTAATACAGCTTAACCAACTGCTAAGTAAGGAACTCAACATGGTCGTTAAAGTGTTCGCGCCAGAACAGCATAAACGATGACCCTCCCTATCCAATGCAGTATATCAGTTCCCCCTAGATACATCTTACGTTAATATTCTCTTCTTTAATAAAAGCAACACAGGAATCAACGCCACAGTTATTGCCAGGGCAATTAGTAATTCAAACCAGACCCCGCTTAAAGATTCTCCCATGATCGACACAGTCCAGATCGGTTCAATTACCCAGTAAAGGGGGAAAAACTTTGCAATCCACTGCGGCCATTCCGGGAAAAGGTAAAAGATAACCGGCACAAATAGAAAAATCCCCAGGCTTTTAATCAGGGTGAAGAGCATGGTTGCATTTTTAGAAAATACTCCTACCAGAAGACCAATCATTGAAGTAAGCGCAGCAGCAACTGCCACCACCACCAGAACTTCAAGCGAACGTGGCCCGAAAGCCTGGTTTAAAAGCAGGGTAGCAGAAGCCAGAAAGACAGAAAAAATAAAACCGATCAACCATTTAGCGGCAAGAATTTCATTGATCTTGACCGGGGTGACCAGCATTGCTGTTAATGTCCCCTTCTCTTTCTCCTCCACCAGACTGGAACTGGGCACCCAGATTCCCGACATAGCCAGGGCGTAAAAAACTATAACCGGAACTAACCGGATAGAAATGGGCAAGCCCTCTTCACCAAAATAGACTGTTTCAACCTGGACAGGAGCTTCACTGCCTTCAATTTCTCTGATCATTTCAATGGCTGTCACTGCAATAATAATCCTGTTCATGGCAAGGCTTTCCCCACTCATGTAAAACTCCAGCACCGGCTTCTCCCCATCCCGGACAGCATCATCAAATCCGGGTGATAAGACCAAGCCTGCATCAAGATCGTGATTTTCAACCAGTTCTGTTAACTGTCCAACATCATCGACCATTGAAACCTCAAAACCTTCAAGCTCTTTTACCGCTGCAGTAATATAGGAGGCGCCAAGGTCTACCAGCCCCAGTCTAGGTTTCGGCTCAAACAGTGAACCAAAGGCGAACTGCAGAACCAGGGTTAAGGCAAAAGGCATCAGCAGGGCCCAGATAAAGAAAGGCTTCCTTGGTCCCACTGAAAAATCCTTCAGCACCATCCTGAATACGCGTTTTATGCTCACAGCGTTGCCACCTTCCTCTTCAGGACAACCAGCCCTGCCACATAGATAACAAAAACCCAAGCAATAGCATAGGCTAAATGATATAAAGAATCGGCCCACAGCAAATCATAAACTGTTATGTCATACAGAAGTCGAACAATCGGATAGCTGGGAAGATAACTGACCCAGGTTGCAACGGAACCGGGGAAAAGTACGGCGAATGAAGGGATCATGAGCGGGATAATAAAAAGCATGCTGAACATGAGCTGCCCGATAAAATCTTTTCCCGCAGCTCCTACAAACATGGCTACTGCTGTAAAAAGCACTGAGCCCAGCAGAACAGTAACCAGCAGCAGCGACCAGTTATCCAAAGTAAATGCACCAACAAGTAGTAAAATAATCACAGCCTGACTCATAGCCAGGGCAGTGCCAAAAATAGTCTTGGCCAGCAAAAAGTGACCAACCCGGACCGGTGTTACAAGCAAAGCGGTTACAGTGCGCTGTAATACTTCATTTGAAATAAGCGAAGCCATGGCAAAGGTTTCCATCATCATGATGAAAAAGGCAACCATCGGCCTCATCCGGTCTCGCATGGTAATTTGTTCGCCAAGCCGGTCAGTCCCGAGGATAATTATTTCCTCATCAGGAAATTCAACCGGCAGATCCTGCCCGGCCAGGTGGTATGCTATTTCGCGTACCATCCCCTGCATCGCATTTCTTAATTCTTCCGGCACATCGGCATCAGTATAAAATGTAACAGTTTGACTTTCCCCCAGTATCGCATCACCAAGAAAAGCGGGTGGAAGTGACATGCCTATTCCAAGATTAATTCTGTCGGCATCTTCCGGTTTATCCTGATCGCTTTCCGGATCATGGAACAGGTAACGTCCCTGGTCTGTTTTGTAAACCTCGAGCTCTCCCCTGATGGCCTGTTTCAGCTGCTCTTCATCGTCAAATTCCACCAAAACAAGCCCTTCTTCTTCGAATGCTGTTTCTGCTTCTTCGAGCTGCTTAATTACCTCATTGGGCAAACCGGCCTCTTCTAGCGTTTCTTTTCCCTCGCTAATCAAAACATCAAGCGACGGGCTGATGGCAAATGTAATATCTTCATCTAATTCATCGGGAACCATCCAGAAGATAGCAATAAAAAAAACCAGGCCAAGCACGGTCAGGAACAGATAAATCATGTTTCGGCTGTACACCCGGATATCTTTTTTTATAATTGCCAGGAGAAGGC
>PXBM01000013.1 GCA_003566935.1 Syntrophomonadaceae bacterium
CGATGCACATGGAGACGACGCCAAAGCGTGAGCTGCGTCTTTCCATTTCGTGCAGCAGGGTTGCGGTGAGCTTTGCCCCGGTGCAGCCCAGCGGGTGACCGAGAGCGATAGCGCCGCCGTTGACATTAACGATATCCGGGTTGAGGTCCAGGTCGCGCATGCAGTAGAGGGCCTGGGAAGCGAATGCTTCATTTAGCTCAAACAAGTCGATATCGCTGATTTTCTTTCCGGTCAACTCCATTAACTTTGGTATTGCCACGGCCGGGCCGATTCCCATTACTTCAGGGGGGCAGCCGGCTACGCCGAACCCGCGGAAGATTGCCAGCGGCTTCAGTCCGAGGGCCTTGGCCTTGTCAGCTGACATAACTACCGTTGCTGCCGCACCGTCACTGGTTTGCGAGGAGTTGCCTGCTGTAACAGTACCTTTGGCGTGGAAAGCGGGCCGCAGCTTGGCCAGTTTTTCCGGGCTTGTGTCTGCCCGGACGCCTTCGTCTACTTCGAAGGTGAATTCTTTTTCTACTACCTTGTCATCGGGGCCAACAGAGCGGTCAACTATCTTTAAGGGGACGATTTCATCTTTGAAACGTCCCTCCTTGATTGCAGCTGCCGCTTTCTGGTGGCTATTAAAACCGAACTCGTCCTGGTCCTCACGGGAAATGTTGTATTTTTGAGCAACATTTTCAGCCGTGATGCCCATGGGAGTGTAGGTTTCGATATGGTTTTCAACCAGCTGCGGGCTCGGGGCCAGCTTGTTACCGCCCATGGGGACCATGCTCATGCTTTCGACCCCACCGGCTACAATTACATCGGCAAAGCCGCACATAATTCTTTCAGCAGCGAGGGCGATTGCCTGTAACCCAGAGGAACAAAAGCGGTTTACGGTTTGACCCGGCACGCTGTCAGGCAGGCCGGCCTGCAGGGCAACGATTCGGCCCAGGTTCATGCCCTGTTCACCTTCGGGGAATGAACAACCGAGAATAACATCTTCTATTTCAGCGGGATCCAGGCCCTTAGCCCGGTTAAGAGCTTCCTTAACGGCAGCAGATCCCATATATTCCGGACGGGTCGTGCGCAGGGTGCCCTTAGGGGCCCTGCCGATTGCTGTTCGGACGCTGGAAACAATAACAGCTTCTTTCATTCTCTCAACCTCCTTCTTTAATTCCTCAATGGCTTGCCAGTGCTAAGGATTGCATTGATTCTTTCGTGGGTCTTTTCTTCGCCGGCAAGGCGCAGGAAAGCTTCCCGTTCTATATCGAGCAGGTACTGCTCACTGACAAGCGAATTGGGTTTGATGTTTCCGCCACAGAGGACGTATGCAATTTCGTTAGCGATCTTTTGATCATGTTCACTAATATATCCGCCCCACAGCATGTTCTGGACACCGGTCTTGAAGGTGGCCAGGCCGTATTCACCGAGAACCTTGATCGGCTTTTTCTGCGGTGGCTGGTAGCCTTCCAGGGCCATAGCCAAAACAGTATTCTTGGCATCGTGCAGCAGGTAGTCCTGGTTAACGGTGATGTTATCAGTCTGCCGCAGGAAACCGAGGTCCCTGGCATGCTGGGCGCTGGTTGATACGGTTGCCATGGCGATTGCTTCAAATGCCTTTTGAACGTAAGGCAGCATGTCAACCTTGGTATCGTCACGCAGACCTTCAGTATAGCGGATTAGCAGTTCCTTGTTTCCGCCCCAGCCGGGAATCACACCTACACCCATTTCAACCTGGCCCATGAAGGTATCACCGGCAGCCTGAATGCGGTCACAGTGCAGAACAATTTCCATCCCGCCGCCGAGAGTCATCTGGAAGGGTGCTCCGACCACGGGAACTTTTGAGTATTTGATGGCCATCATGGTATCCTGACCGGTTTTAATAGCGTTTTCAAGCATATCCCAATCGCCGCTCTGGGCCATCATCATAATCAAACCTACGTTGGCTCCGACGCAGAAGTTGTTTTCCTGGTTGCCGATAACCATACCGACATAGTTTTTCTCTGCTTCTTCTATGGCCTGCCTGGCCACTTCTATAAAGAGTGGAGAAATGGCCTGGTTGGGACTGTGCATCTCTAAGCAGCAGACACCGTCGCCCAGATCGATCAGGCTGCCATCGTCATTGCCGAGAATGAGCTTTTCATGCTTCTTCAGGGCGGGCAGGCTGATAATTTCAGGGCTGATTGGAACTGGCTTGTAGTCTTTTGTCTCAAAGCAGTAGTAGGTCAGGTTGCCTCCATCATCTTCCTTATAGAAAGAGTCAAAGCCCTTGGCCAGCATTTCTTCTATGTTGGCGGGGATGGTTTCGCCTTCGCTCCTCATCCGTTCAACACTTTCTTTGACCCCGATAGCATCCCAGGATTCAAAGGGACCGAGCTTCCAGTTGAAGCCCCAGCGCATAGCGCGATCAACGTTGACAATGTCATCAGCAATTTCCGGGATCATTTTAGCGCTGTAGAGCATGAACTTTTTGGATAGGTTCCAGGCAAATTTACCGGCCGGATCATCTGACTCAACCAGCATTTTATAGCCGTCTTTTAATTCTTCATGCCTTGTTTTGCCGAGGATGTCGAAGCGAGCTTTTTCTTTAGGCCTGTATTCCATTTTTTCATAATCAAGGGTTTGTATCTCAGAACCGCTCTCTCCCTTGACCTTCTTGTAAAAGCCCTGCTTGGTTTTGTCACCGAGCATTTTGTTTTCGACCATTTTGTTCAGCAGTTCGGGAACATCGAACACTTCTTTTTCTTCAGGATCGTCAGTTTTGTCATAGACAGTTTTCGCCACGTGGCAGAAAGTGTCGAGACCGACCATATCCAG
This sequence comes from Syntrophomonadaceae bacterium, assembly GCA_003566935.1. GTDB lineage: Bacteria > Bacillota > Dethiobacteria > DTU022 > DTU022 > T3SED10-7. The sequence goes on from PXBM01000013.1 coordinate 2,803, forward strand.
GGTTCGGAAAGAAGCGCTCTTCGGGTGTCCCATTGGTGGACCGGTGATGGTGTCAACCTGTTCAATTGACATGTTATTTTCCAGCATCAGGTCGATAGTATAGACCATGGCATAGGTACCGATGCGGTTAGCGATAAAGTTGGGAGTATCCTTGGCGAAGACAACGCCTTTACCAACCACCCTTTCACAGAAACGGTGCATGTAATTGAGGACTTCTTCCGAAGTATCATCACAGGGAATTATTTCCAATAACTTCATCCAGCGTGGTGGGTTGAAAAAGTGGGTGCCCAGAAAATATTTGCGAAATTCAGGTGAGTTTTCGGAAACCATCTCGTTTATTGAAAGTCCCGATGTGTTTGAAGAAACGATTGTCCCGGGTGTCCAGTTTTCTTCAACCTGCTTGAAAACCTTTTTCTTTATATCCATGTTCTCGACGATAACTTCGATGACCCAGTCGACTTCTTTTAGTTTATCCATGTCATCCTCGAAGTTACCGGGAGTAATCATATCTATATTCGAGTCACTGTACAGCGGCTTCTGCTTGTTCTTGAGCAGTTCCTGCTTGCCTGTTACTGCAAGACGGCTGCGAACTTCCGGACTATCCAGGGTAAGACCCTTTTTTTCCTCTTCCGGAGTCAGTTCACGTGGCACGATATCGAGCAGGTAAGATGGAATACCCACATTGGCCAAATGAGCGGCTATGGTTGCGCCCATAACCCCGGCGCCCAGAACAGCAGCTTTCCTAATTTCTTTTACGGCCATTAAAATACCTCCTTATGACTTGATTTAAGCTTAACAACACGATTAAAGAAAATGAATAATAAAAATTACCGCAGACCTCTAACCAGTATGTCATAAACAGAATCGCTTAAGGCTGCCAGGCTGTATGGTTTGCCGGACATGACCCAGCAGGTGACCACCTCATCTATACCTCCAAAGATGACCTTTCTGGCAGTTCTCGTATCGATTTCATTACGATAGAGGCCCTGCTTTTTGCCTTCTTCAATCACCTCCTCCAATAAGTTAAAGTATCCTTTCAGCGGCTTGGAAATGCCTTCATTTATTGCCTGGTCTATTTGTCTTAACTCTATCTGGGTAACCTTGGCCTGTTCCGGGCGGTTGCCAAGCGTGGTCAGGTGATAAGATATTATTGCCTTGAGTTTTTCGTTGGCATCTCCACATTGGATCAACTCACTGCATAGATCGTCTACAAAGCGGATCATTAAATCCTGGAAGAGGGAAACCAGGATGTCTTCCTTGTTTTCGAAGTAAATGTATACGGTACCGTCTGCCACTCCGGCTTCGCGGGCAATATCAGCTACCCGGGTCCGGTGGTATCCGGTCTGGGCAAAAGTTTTCACGGCCGCTTCCAGGATATCATGAAACTTTTCTCCGCTGCGCTTGGCCAATTTACCCCTCCCGAAAAATGAATGAAGGCTCATTCGTTTCTATTGTATACTTTTTTGAGATAATAATCAACATTTATCGCAATTATTTTGGAACTATTAGTGAAAGCTAATAGGAGTCGAAAATAATTGCTTGCTACAGGATATAAATTTTCACCTTTTATAAATGTTTTACTGGTAACAAGAAAGATAAACTGCAATTTTTGATTTTTGTTGTAACAATAATCTTTCTATGGTAATATATAATTGCTTGTTGACGCCTGTACTAAAGGCGTTTTTATTATGATTGACTCGAAATGGTAAGGAGAGTGTATAAATGTTAAAAAACAAGGAACAGATAGAGAGTGCAAAAGTTGAACTGGAGATAGAGGTTCCCGAGCCTGATGTTGATACGGCCCTGGGCAAGGCTTATCACAAGGTTGTTAAAGATGTGAACCTACCAGGCTTCCGGAAGGGAAAAGTTCCCCGTAGAATTTTAGAGTCACGGTTCGGCCCGGAAATACTCCATGAGGAAGCCCTGGAAATCCTCGTTCCTCCTGCTTACGAAGAAGCATTAAAAGAAGGAGATGTCGATCCGGTCGGAAACCCTGAATTTGAGCTGGTTCAAATGGAAAAAGGTAAGCCGCTCTTGTTTAAAGCAAAGGTTGAAGTAATACCTGAAGTAGAACTTGGTGAATACAGGGGTCTGGAAGCAGAGAAGGAAGAGGTTGAAGTAGACGACCTGCAGGTAGATCACCATTTATATATGCTTCGCGAACAAAATGCCAG
>PXBM01000274.1 GCA_003566935.1 Syntrophomonadaceae bacterium
CTAACCGGTTTGCGCCCAACCTATGGTCGGGTATCACGCTATGGCTTAATTGCTTTTGCCTCATCTCTTGATCAGATCGGGCCTTTGACAACTACAGCCAGGGATAACGCTTTATTGTTGAACCTAATATCCGGGTATGATCCGTTAGACTCTACTGCTTTGCCAGGAGAAGTTCCTGACTTTACCGAAGACCTTGGCCGCGACGTTAAAAAGTTAAAAGTCGGGGTAATTCGTCAAAACATTTCCGAGGCGTTTGATCCTGAAGTAACTGCAGCTGTTTTGAAGGCAGTCAGTTTATTAAAAGATCATGGTGCTGAAGTGGATGAAGTTTCCCTGCCCCTGACCGATCATGGCCTTAGTGCTTATTATTTAATTGCTCCTTCCGAAGCCAGCTCCAATCTCGGACGTTATGACGGTGTTCGTTACGGCTACAATGCCGGGGGGGATAGCATAGATGAAATGTTTAGCACAACTAGGGGAAGAGGTTTTGGCCCCGAGGTAAAAAGGAGAATAATGATTGGTACTTATGCCCTTAGCGCCGGGTATTATGATGCCTATTACCTGCAGGCTATGAAGGTTAGAACAATGATCCGCCGTGATTATGACGATGCTTTCAAGAGATTTGATATTCTAATCGGGGCAACCACACCAACTCCTGCCTTTAGTATCGGAGAAAAAACAGACGATCCTTTACAAATGTATCTTTCAGATATATGTAATATAACTGATTCCCTGGCCGGGGTGCCGTCCCTGTCCATACCTTGTGGAATCAGCTCTGAAGGGCTGCCGCTGGGGATGCAGATTACGGGGTCTTATTTTGATGAAGCGCTGCTGCTAAGGGTGGCTTCCTTTATAGAGGAAGCAGGAGAGCTGCGACCCCTGCGGCCGAAAGTCAAGCTTCCCGAAGGAGGCGAAGTTTAGTATGAATAAATATGAAGTTGTCATCGGTCTTGAAATACACCTTGAACTGCAGACTAGTTCTAAGCTCTTTTGCAGCTGCAGTGCAACTTTCGGGCAGGAGCCAAATACAAATTGCTGCCCCGTATGCCTGGGACTACCGGGCAGTCTGCCTGTTTTCAACCGCAAAGCTATTGAGCTGGCTGTCATGGCAGCTCTTGCTTTAAACAGTAAAGTCCAGCTTCGCAGCCGTTTTGATCGTAAAAATTACTTTTATCCTGATCTGCCCAAGGCTTACCAGGTATCGCAATATGATCAGCCGCTGGCCAGGGGGGGATTCCTGGAAATTGAGTCAGATGAAAAGGAACGTATCATTAACCTGGAGAGAGTTCACCTGGAAGAAGAAGCAGGCAAACTTGTTCATGCCGGCGATTCAATCATGGGCTCTGCCTATTCGCTGGTTGATTATAACCGGGCTGGGATTCCCCTGCTCGAAATAGTTACAGCCCCTGACATTAAGTCAGGCCAGGAAGCGCGCGCCTTTTTAGAAGACCTTCGCTCTATTCTGCTCTATTCAGGCGCTTCTGACTGCAAAATGGAAGAAGGTTCTTTACGTTGTGATGCCAACATATCCCTCCGTCCTCCCGGTTCTGAAAAGCTGGGGACCAAGGCCGAAGTTAAAAACATGAATTCCTTCCGGGCAGTAGAGTTGGCCCTTAACTACGAAGCGGAAAGGCAGGCCGAAATTCTATCTGCCGGGGGGACTATTACCCAGGAAACATGTCATTGGGACGAGGGATCGAAAAAGACTATCCCCCTGCGCAGTAAAGAGGGTTCATCAGATTATCGCTACTTTCCAGAACCTGATTTGTTACCGCTGGTCCTTGAACCAGCTTTTATAGATAATATTTATGCTTCATTGCCCGAACTGCCGGCAGTGCGCCGGAAAAGACTTAAAGAAAAATATGACCTAAGCGCAGCAGCGGCAGCGCAATTTACTGTTAACAGGTCACTTGGCGATTTCTTTGAGACAGCAGCACAGGAGTATGCCCAGTATAACAATCTTGCTAACTGGATCCAGGGAGACCTGCAGTATCAACTGAGGGAAAGCGGGAAAGATGCCTCACAGCTTGATGCGAAGAAATTTACTGAATTGCTAAGGCTTTTGGACCAGGGCGAAATCAATCGACCCGTTGCTAAAGAACTCTTGACCGAAATGGTGAACAGTGGCAAGAGCCCTAAAAAGCTGGTTAAAGAAAAGGGTCTGGGCCGCATTTCGGGTGATGAAAACCTACAGCCTCTGGTAGATCAGGTTATATCAGAAAATCCCGATGCTGTTGAAAACTACCTCAATGGTAAAAATAAAGCGCTGGCATTCCTGGTCGGAAAGATAATGGCTATGACCAAAGGTAGAGCCGACCCGGCGGAACTAAATAAAATAATCAAAGAAAGAATCAGTAATAAATAGGCGGTGTTAAAATGAGTAATAGTAGTAGCCTTGTTGTTGTCGGCGCCCAATGGGGTGATGAAGGTAAGGGAAAAGTTATCGATTATCTTGCTGCTAAAGCTGATCTTGTAGCCAGGTTCCAGGGAGGTAACAATGCCGGTCATACGGTAGTTTATGGAGCGAATATTTTCAAGCTGCACCATGTTCCATCCGGAATCCTCAACGAAGGCACTTTATGTCTGCTTGGTAACGGGATGGTTGTTGACCCGCTGGTATTAGTCGATGAATTGTCCGAGCTTGAGAAGCGGGGCATTAAAACAAAAGGACTTCGCATCAGCAGTAAAGCCCACTTAAATATGCTCTATCACCGTGATCTCGATGAAGAGAATGAAAAATTACTTGGTGAAAGAAAGATTGGTACTACCGGGCGCGGTATCGGCCCAGCTTACGCTGATAAAATCATGCGCCGGGGAATAAGGGCTGTTGACATGATTGACTTTGGAACTTTTCGCCGGCGGTTGGAAGAAATATTGCCCCTGCAAAACCTTATTTTAAATAAAATATATGATCATAAAGGATATAACTTGGAGCAACTCCTGGATATTTATCGCCCGGCTGTGGAAAGGCTGGGGCCACTGGTATCTGATACCTCTCTGGTATTAGCAGAAAGTCTGCGCAACGGGGATAAAATTCTTTTTGAAGGAGCACAGGGAGCTTTACTGGACCTCGATCACGGGACTTACCCTTATGTTACTTCTTCTTCGACAACTGCTGCTGCTGCAGCCAGCGGTAGCGGCATTGGTCCTCAGCATATCGATCAGGTCCTGGGTGTAATCAAAGCTTACACGACCAGGGTCGGGGAAGGCCCTTTTCCCACGGAAGATCATTCGGAAGCCGGTGCGCAGCTCAGGGAAAGAGGCAATGAGTTTGGCACCACTACCGGTCGCCCGCGGCGTTGTGGCTGGTTTGATGCTGTAATAGCCCGTTACGCTGCCCGCATCAATGGTTTAACCGGCCTGGCTGTAACCAAGCTTGACGTGCTGAGCGGTATGGATACAGTAAAAATTGGTGTTAGTTATGATTGTGAAAACAGCAGGACAGAAGTTTTTCCGGCCAGCATTGAAGAGCTAAGTAAATGCATCCCTGTTTTTGAGACATTTCCAGGCTGGGATGAAGACATTTCAAGAGCTAGAACCATAGAGGATTTGCCGGCTGCAGCCAGGCATTTTCTTGAGGCGATTGAGGATAGGGTGGGAGTAAGAATAGAGCTTGTGTCAGTAGGTCCCGACCGCTCACAAACAATCATTAAGGACAGCTCTAACTTAAAAATGTGGCATTATTAAAAAGAAAATAAAATTTATTGAAGGATTATTACTTATCCCGGTAGAATTTAAATGTTTAACCCAACTCATCTATCTGCTTATTTGCCCTTTTCATAGATAATCCACTTTAGGGGGGAATATTATTTGCATAGTTTAAAAGTATCGGTAAAGATAATTATAAGCTTTCTCTTTAGCTTGAATGTGCTTTTAACTTTCCTTACGCTGTCTTTATTCGGGGTTGAGGCCAGCGATACCGTCAGACTTATTGTAACTGAGGCTACAGGGTTACAGCGAGACATGGTAATTTTTAATGCTGAACTTAAGCCAATGGTGATTCATAATGTATTCTATTTATGTCTTGCCTCTTTTGGTTTCATGCTGATATTTTTATATTTTATTGATCACAAATTTAGAGTTTTTCTTGGGCCGGGAGTTTTAGCCCTGGCTATTACCGTATTACTGGTTATTGTTTTTATATCTTTAGCAGAAAGTATTGTACGTTTTGTTGGGCCTTCTATGGATCTTTATATTCAAACAGCTTTTAATCGTTTCAGAGATGCTGCTATAGGAATGTCTGTTTTTGGGATAATACTAACTATTCTCGGCTTAAAAGGTGATCAATACCTAAAAAAGCCCAAAATACAGTAAAACTGATGCAAATAAATTAATCATAAAATGAAAGGGGCGATATTTTTGTCGCCCCTTTCACATGAGGAGAATCATAGTGACTATTTTGCATACCGCTGATTTGCACCTGGATGAAGCGCATGAAGGGCGCTGGTCAGCATTTGATGAGCTGGTCAGAACTGTCAGGGAGTATAAAGCTAACGCCCTGGTAGTATCCGGCGATCTTTTTGATCATGGTTTGGAAGCGGAAAAGCTAAGAAACAGGCTGCGCTCTGCAATCGGCAGCGGAACTTTCCAGACGGTGATTTTACCCGGCAATCATGATTACAAGGCTTATCGCAGCGGTCTTTACTTTGGAGAAAATGTTTCTGTCATCAGTAACTGGGAGGAACCGGTTGAAGTTGGAGAGGTAGTAATCTGGGGTATGCCTTATGAAAGTTTAAGCGCTGAGAAAATAGTTAGGCGCCTCAAGGATTTAGGAACGAGGATGGATCCGGATCGTATTAACTATTTGCTATTTCATGGTGAGCTTTTAGATGC
>PXBM01000003.1 GCA_003566935.1 Syntrophomonadaceae bacterium
GACTGCTTTAGTAGAAAATAATTGCAGGATCGATAATCTTATTGTCGAAGTACACAGGGACGGAGGTTTTGTACTTGAATTATGACATAATAAGTTAAGTATTATACAGGGGCGTAAATGCTGAGCACACAACCCCCGCCCCCTTGTACTTAAATCACCTGTGTAAAGTTCTGTTGATAAGTTGTTATGTTGCTGTGGATAAGCTCTTGAAAAGCATTATGTATTCAGTCTTTTCAGTGTTTATAGTTCATGTGGAAAAAGTGGATGAAGTATTTAACTACTAGATTAAAAGGGGGTCTCCTGAAATTTGCGATCACAGTAAGCTGGAAGCGCTGTTTACTAAATTTAACTTTACCGATTACCGCTGGATTAAGTCATCACAGATTGAAGTGGCCCATTGGGTCCGTTTCAAGTGCATGTTTGGCTGCAGCAGCTATGGCAAAAAAGGGTCTTGCCCGCCGCAGGTTCCTTCTGTTGAGGAATGCCGCGCTTTCTTCTCCGAATATGATGATGCCGTAGTTTTTCATTTTGCCAAAAAAGTAGAGCAGCCGGAGGATCGTGTGCCCTGGAGCAGGGAAATAGAAAAGGAATTAGTTAAACTGGAACGTGAGGTTTTCTGGGTTGGCTACCATAAGGCTTTTATGCTTTTCATGGATGAGTGCAGACTCTGTGCGAACTGCATCGGTTCACGAGAAGCCTGTGTTAACAAGGATGATTCCCGCCCCGGCCCGGAATCGCTGGCCGTAGATGTTTTTACCACTGCCCGCAGTGCCGGTTACCCGATAGAAGTGCTAAGTGACTACAAACAGGAAATGCACCGCTACGCTATCCTGATGGTTCAATAATAAGTGCGCGGGGAAGGGGGTTGTGTACTTGGTAAGTTCACAACCCCCGTCCCCGCGTACTTGATTTATTCTGCTTCAGGTGTAAAAGTTCTCGAAGCGAGTTCACGGTCCAGCATTAAGATGCCGTGACCTTTCTCGCCGACCCGCTTAACCTGGCTTAACAGTTTGCCCATGCTTGCTTCTTCTTCAACCTGTTCGTCGACAAACCACTGCAGGAAGCTGATGCTTGGATAGTGTTTTTCCTCCTGGGCAACATTCATTAACTCGTTGATCAGGCTGCTGACCAGTTTTTCGTGTTCCAGGGCCAGCTCGAATATTTCCTCTGTTGAATTAAAGTCACGTTTTGGATTCTTGAATCCGCTGATAATTGCCTCGTTACCCTGGTCGTTGATAAACTCAAAAAACTTCATGGCGTGAAACCGTTCTTCTTCAGCCTGCACCAGGAAGAAGTTGGCAAAACCGTCCAGGTCTTCTTTCTTGAAGTATGCGGCCATGGCCAGATAGTAATGGGCGGAGAAATATTCATGGGTAATTTGTTCGTTTAACTTTCCTAACAATTTTTCTGATAACATTTTCATTCTCCTTTCAGGGTTTTTCATTTCTCTTCTCTTCAAGCAGCTCGAAAGTTGTATTTATGTGATTATAAACTTCAACCATCTACACTTTTATTATATTACAATCTAATGATATTATCAATGCAAACATTTCATTCTACAGCAACTCTACAGTAAACCCGAACCCACGGTTATATAAGGGAGTTATCATGCTGCAGGGGTAAGAGCGCCCGGTATTAAAGGTTCATCTTCTACCAGGCAAAAGTAGTCGCTTTTTACTGGCTAGACAGTCAATTGCGTCTTTTTTTCAAAAGGTTAAATTTATAAACTTGTGGCAGGATTCACTAATGCAAAAAGAGAATTAGGTCAGGTCTGTTTATGTCCAATAAAAGGGAGCAGAGATGAATCGGGCTGCTGTAGCTGAAAAGTTAAATTTTATCGGAGCAAAACAAGAATAAGCCGTAAAGGAGTGATACCATGCAAGAACAATTAAACTCTGTATTTGCTTCATACCAGGGAGAGAAGAACGAGTTGATCCCCGTTCTGCAGGATGTCCAGGAAGAACTTGGCTACCTGCCTGAAGAAGCAATGTGCGAAGTTGCGCGTTTTGTGCGGCTGCCTGAAGCAAAAGTGTTCGGAGTAGCCACATTTTATGCCCGCTTCCATCTCGAACCAAGAGGTGAACATATTATCCGCCTCTGCTGCGGCACTGCCTGTCATGTCCGTGGGGCAACAAAGATTGCCGATAAGTTAAAAACTATGCTCGATGTTGACGTAGGTGAAACCACAGAAAACATGAAATTCACTTACGAGGAAGTGGCTTGTATCGGTGCCTGCGGCCTGGCGCCGGTTATGACCATTGATGACAAGACCTTCGGCAAGCTCGATCCCGACAAAACAGAAAAGACAATTAAAAAGTTCGATGAAGACAGTGCGGAAGGAGGGGAAGCTTAAGTGGAAAAGTTTATCGATCACTGCTGCGAAAAATGTTTTAACAGCGAAGAAAAAAGATGCGATGTTTTCGTAGAGTGCTGTCTTGAAGGGCCGCTCTGCCATGAGAGCGAGCCCTGTAAGAAGGCCCGCGAGGCGATTGTTGAAAAATATTCACATAGCTCAGCTTTCCGGGAGCATTAGTAATTCAAATATATATTATCTTTTGACAAGAAATACCCTTTGAAAGGAGAGAAGTCCAACGTGTATGAGAGACATATACTAATTTGTGCCGGAACGGGCTGTATTTCGTCGGGCGCCGATAAAGTCGAAGAAGCGCTGATCGAGTCTTTGAAAGAGCACAACCTGGAAGATAAAGTGCGTATCATCATGTCGGGTTGTCACGGTTTCTGTGAGAAAGGTCCCCTCTTTATTGTTTTTCCCGAAGATATATTTTACTGCGGGGTGCAGGCTGAAGATGTTCCGGAAATTGTTGAAGAATACCTGGTTAAAGGCAACCTGGTTGAGCGTCTTCTTTATAAAGATCCTGTAACCGGGGAACAGGTAATCAACCATGACAAGATTATGTTTTACAGCAAGCAGAAGCGTCTTGCCCTTCGCAACTGTGGAGTTATTGACCCCGAAAATATTGATGAATATATTATCCGCGGTGGTTACCGCGGGCTGAAGAAAGCCCTGCAGATGAGTCCTGAAGAAGTTGTTAACGAGGTGAAAGCTTCCGGTCTGCGCGGACGCGGTGGAGCAGGTTTTCCCGCCGGGGCGAAGTGGCAGTTTGGTTTAAGCAGCCCGGGTGATCAGAAATATATTGTCTGTAACGCTGACGAAGGAGACCCTGGTGCTTTCATGGATCGCAGTACACTGGAAGGGGATCCGCATGCCGTGCTAGAAGGCATGCTTATAGCAGGAAAGGCCATTGGTGCTGATGAAGGCTACATCTACGTTCGTTCAGAATACCCCCTGGCCATCAAACGCCTGTGCACTGCCATCAGGCAGGCTGAAGAGTATGGCATGCTCGGCAATAATATTTTAGACAGTGGTTTTAACTTCAAGGTAAAAATAAAGGAGGGCGCCGGTGCTTTTGTCTGCGGCGAAGAAACAGCACTCCTGGCATCGATTGAAGGTAAGCGCGGGGTGCCCCGTCACCGTCCGCCATTCCCAGCTGTAAACGGTCTCTGGGAAAAACCAACCATTATCAATAATGTTGAAACCCTGGCCAATGTGCCCCTGATTCTGCGCCGCGGCGCTGAAGATTTTGCTTCCGTTGGCACCGAGGGCAGCAAGGGGACCAAGGTTTTTGCCCTGACCGGAAAGGTGAATAATACCGGTTTGGTGGAAGTGCCGATGGGTATAAGCATTCGCGAAGTTGTTTTCGACATCGGCGGTGGAATACGCTTTGGCAAGAAGTTCAAAGCAGCCCAGATCGGCGGCCCCTCGGGCGGTTGTATCCCCGAGGAGCACCTTGACCTGCCAATCGACTTCGACTCGCTGACTGCAGCGGGAGCTATGATGGGCTCCGGCGGCCTGGTTGTGGTTGATGAAGATACCTGCATGGTCGACATGGCCCGCTATTTCTTAAGTTTTACCAAGAAAGAGTCCTGCGGCCAGTGTATCCCCTGTCGTCTGGGAACCGATCAGATGTATGATATTCTCGAGGCAATCACCGAGGGCAAAGGTAAACCGGGAGATGTGGCCCTGCTCGAAGAGTTGGCCAGTGCAGTGAAACAAGGATCAATGTGCGGACTAGGCCAGACAGCGCCTAACCCGGTGCTAACTACCTTGCGCTACTTCCGCGATGAATATGAAGCCCACGTTAAGGAAAAACGCTGCCCGGCCCTGGTCTGCAAGGCGTTGCTGCAGTACAGCATTGATGAAGAAAAATGTATCGGCTGTCAGCGCTGTATCAAGGCCTGCCCGGTCGATGCTATCACAGGCGAGAAGAAGCAACCTCATGAATTAGACCAGGAACTTTGTACCCAGTGCGGGGCCTGTTTCGATGCCTGCCCGAAGAAAGTTGGAGCCGTACAGGTTCTCTCTGAAGGACTGCCTGAAGTCGAAGAGGCAGAAGAATGCGAGGAGGGTTGCAAATGTCACAACTAATTACCCTAACCATAGATGGCCGCGAAGTGCAGGCTGTGCCGGGAACCTCGATTCTGCGGGCAGCCCTGGCCAACGATCTCTATATTCCCCACCTCTGTGACCACGAGGATCTGACTTCCGTCGGGATCTGCCGGGTTTGCCTGGTTGAAATCGAAGGACGTCGGCCTACTGTTTCCTGCATGACCCCGGTGGAAGAAGGAATGGTGGTCCACACTTCCAGTGAAGAGCTTGATCAGATTCGCAAAGTTAACCTGGAGCTGCTGGTCCTGCACCACGATTATGACTGCCAGAACTGTGCCAAGAACAGCAAGTGCCAGCTGCAGGAACTGACCCGCTATATCGGCATCGATGAAGATAGGATCAATGCCATGCGCCAGC
>PXBM01000007.1 GCA_003566935.1 Syntrophomonadaceae bacterium
AATATTCGAGTCCTGTCCTTATTTCCCCGCCTGGCCCAGCTGATTTAAGAAGTCTTCTTTAATTTTATTCTGCAGTTCACGGTCACTTATCACTTTCTGCCCGGTAATCGCCATGGTTTTGCCTGCTGTCAGCATTACTTCATAGGCTTTATCTGTGTCACAAAGGGCAGCAAATTCAGAAGTATGCCTCGGTACCCATTCTCCCGTTAATGCCAGCATTGGGTAAATTGACGGCGCAACTCTGCTGACGTTGCCCATATCAATAGAGCCGATCCCCACATCATGCTTCGATTCCACGCTATAGCCGGCTTCATCCAGGCTTTTGGCAAATGTGTCACCAAGCTCTTTATTGCTGAGCATTGCTTCATAAGGGTAATCAGACTCGCTTACTTCAAGATCTGTTCCGGTTGCAATAGCAGCACTGCGGGCACAATTAATAACTTTTTCCACAACTTCCTTTAAATATTCGCTGTTGCTGGCTCTGATCAGGAAATTGGCAGCTGTCCGATCGGGGATAACATTAACAGCGACCCCTCCATCGGTAATAATTCCATGAATGCGGGTGTTGTCTTTGAGGTGCTGTCTCAACGCATTAATATTGTTGAAAGTTTGGATTACCGCATCAAGTGCATTACGTCCTTCCCAAGGCTCGCTGGAGGCATGAGCATTCTTGCCATGAAAAATAAATATATAATCTCTGCAGGCCAAAGAATCTATGTGGATCCGGGTTGCACAGTCAGGGGGAAACATCATTGCTGCATCTATATCATCAAAAACGCCCAGTCGGACCAGGTCCACCTTGCCTCCGTGTTCTTCTTCATCGGGGGTGCCTATAATGGAGACTCTCCCAGGTTGGCCTTCTATTGCAGAAGCCAGGGCAATTCCTGCTGCAACAGAAGCTATTGCAATCAGGTTATGTCCGCACCCATGTCCTATTTCCGGCAGGGCATCATATTCTGCGCAAAAGCCTACGTGGTATCCTTCTTCTCCTTTGCTGGCCATAAAAGAAGTCTTTAGGCCGCCGACACCGCGGAAAATTTTAAAACCCTTCTTTTCCAGGTAATTTGTAATTAAGTCTACGGCGATGAATTCGTTTCGTCCTGTTTCAGGGTTGCTGTGAATTTCTCTGGCCATTTCAATTAAATTTTCTTTTTCTTCTTCAATCGTTTTGGTAATTCTTTCGTAGTTAGCCATTATAATAATCACCATCTTATCTGAAATGTATTCTTAACCTATATTAGCATAGAAATAAGGAATAATCATAATTATTTGATTAAGCAGCTTGCTATGTTAAAATCATTATAAGTTAGATTTCAACATGGTTACAATAAGGAGGTTTTATTATGCCAGAAATAACTTTTTTGGGACACGCCGGTTTTATGCTTGGCGAGGAGGGAAAGGAAACCCTTATATTTGATCCATTTATCAGTGACAATCCCCAGGCGTCCGTAAAAATTGATGATCTAAAAGCGGACTTTATCCTGGTGTCACATGGCCATTTCGACCACCTTGGCGATGCTTACAAGATTGCAGAAAAAAGCGGAGCAACAATTATCTCAACTGCAGAAATTGCAGGACAGGCGGGTGAAAAGGGGTTAAATTCTCACCCCCAGCATCTTGGCGGGAGGCATCACTTCCCTTTCGGCTCAGTTAAGCTGACCCTGGCATTCCACGGGTCAGGAATTCCCGGTGGCCATGCCTGCGGTTTTGTTGTGGACTACTATGGAAAGAATATTTACTTTGCAGGCGATACGGCTTTATTTGGTGACATGAAACTGATCGGCGAGCTTGATCCGCTCGATCTTGCTCTTCTGCCGATCGGCGATAATTTCACCATGGGTATTGATGATGCAGTGGTTGCGGCCTCATTTCTTAAAGCTAAGACCGTGATCCCCTATCACTATAACACCTGGCCCCCTATAGAAGCTGACCCCGAAGAGTTTAAAAAGAAAGTTGAGCAAAAAACTGACAGCAGCTGCGTGGTAGTCGCTCCCGGAAGCAGCTATAAGTTTTAAAGCTGCTGTATATGGGGTGTGGCTTGAAAAGGCTTCCCCTGGGAGCCTGGCCTGAAGCGGTGAAATTTTTAGTTCAATTTTTACAAGTGTGCCAGGAGATCCATCTCCCCTGGCACGCTTATTTGTACTGGTGAAATTTGCCCGTCTTTGCCACTTATAGTATCATTAAGGTTGGTGCAATATTAAATGAAAGGCTGTTTTTAACAGCTAAATTGTGAAGGATGATAACAGAAATGGATTTAAATACTTTAAGAAAAAGCTTTGAAAAAGTTGGCTATATCTGTGATGAAAGCACGCTGCTGACGGTGTTCCTGGCTCTTGATTTACAAAAACCGATACTGATTGAAGGAGCTCCCGGTGTAGGCAAGACCGAGATGGGTAAAGTTTTGGCGGAAATACTGCAGACTGATTTAATTCGCCTGCAGTGCTATGAAGGCCTTGACGAAACCAAGGCTCTCTATGAGTGGAATTACCAGCGGCAGCTGCTGCGGATCCAGATGAACAGATCTCTGGAAGAAGAGCAGATTCATGAAGAGGATCTGTTCTCCAGAGAATATTTGCTGGAACGGCCTTTGTTGAGAGCTATTCAAGCTGAAAAGCAAGCAGTGCTCCTGATTGATGAAGTTGATAAATGTGATCCTGAATTCGAAGCATTTCTCTTCGAGGTACTCTCAGATTTCCAGGTGTCGATCCCGGAGCTTGGCACTATTTCAGCCAAGCATATCCCGGTTGTTGTCCTTACCAGCAATAATGAACGAGAATTGTCGGATGGGTTAAAAAGACGCTGTCTTTACCTCTACCTGGACTTTCCAGAAGCAGAGAAAGAGGTGCGTATCATCAAGGCCAAAGTGCCCGGGGTGGCCGACCGGCTATCATGGGAAACTGCCCGGGTAGTTTCCCAGCTGCGCAGGCACGAAGATCTGCGTAAAAAACCTTCAATTGCCGAAACACTGGACTGGGTCCGGGCCCTGGTGGCCCTGAACCGGAGTCGTCTTGACGGCAAACTGGTGGCCGATACATTAAACCTGTTATTAAAAACACATGCCGACCAGCAGTATTTTAACAAGGAAATCGGTCCTGACGGGGTTGAAAAAATCTTGAAGTCCACTGATGACGGCGGTGACATGCGTCGATGTCAATAATGGAAAAGATACCGCTGGGTCGGGATAGCCATCTAACAGATAATCTGGCAACATTCGTTGAACTGCTGCGCTGCGAAGGCCTGCCCCTGGGAACGACTGAGCTGATCGATGCATTACAGGCCCTGGAAAGGGTTGACCTTTCCGACCGGACTGCATTTAAAATTGCCCTGAGGGCAGCCCTGGTAAAAAGTCAACGAGACTTTGCTGCTTTTAACCGCATATTTGATCACTTTTTTGTTGATTTTGATGTTTACCAAAATAGAGTTGAACAAAGTGATAAGTACCAACAGGAACAGCAGGAGCAGATCAGCCTGGCCGATCGAGACCTGCAATTTAAAGGGGAATCACTTCAGCTTTCTGATGATGAGCTAAAGCAATATTCCTCCATGACCCAGGATGAAAGGGATCGGCTCCAGGAGTTTTTACATAAAACTGAGACGGGGAAAAATGTTGAACCGCGGTTCCGACCTCTCCTGGAAAACGTGGTAAAAAGCCACCTTCGTTACTGTCGAAATCGTGATAGTGAAGCTGATTATAATAAAGCTAGTGGTGAAGGTGATGGAGCCGGTAGCGGCTCAACTTCCACCGATCAAAATATCCGTGAAAAAGATATTGAAGCAGTCCGGTCTTCGGAAATGCCTTCAGCAGAGCATCTGCTGCAGCAGCTTTCGCGCAAGCTGGCTGTTAAAATCCTGAGAAGACGGCGGGTGGGACCGCGCAGTGGAGCGCTTGATCTGCGCCGTTCGATACGAGATAATATGCGTTTCGGCGGGGTGATCTTTAACCTGAAGAGAAGGCCGAAACGGCGTTCAAAGCAGCAGATCCTGCTTTTGTGTGATGTTTCTGCTTCCATGAAACAGTACAGCACATTTGTCATACATTTTATGATGGGCCTGCAGGATGTTGTCCGCAACCTTTCCTGTTTCAGTTTTGCGGAGCAGGTTGAAAACCTGACCCCGGAACTTAAAGGAAGGTCCGGGCTGCAGCATGTCCTGGAAAGTGTAGTACGGCATAGTAAAAACTGGGGAGGAGGAACAAACCTCGGCAGTTCACTGGAAGAACTAAGCCGCAAGTATCCGGACTATTTAAATGCTAAAACCACGGTGATTATAGTCAGCGATACCCGGACTGTATCAATTGATCGTGCTCTTAAGGCACTGGAGAAACTTGATGATCGGGTCAAACGGATCATCTGGTTAAATCCCCTGCCTATTGAGCGCTGGCCTGATTATCGCTCGGTAAATATAATTGCTTCAAAAGTCGAAATGTGGCCCTGTAATACTATTGCCCAGCTGGAAGAAGTATTAACCGGGCGCCTTTAGAACAAAAACAGGAGGAGAAGTAATGACCAAAAGAATAGCTATAGCAGGTAAAGGCGGAACAGGCAAAACAACCCTGGCCGCCCTGTTAACACGTTACCTCGTTGAGGAAAAGAAGGACACCAGTATCCTGGCCGTTGATGCCGATGCCAATGCCAACTTAAATGAGGCCCTCGGCCTCGAAGTAACACAAACAATTGCCACTATCCTGGAAGATACCAAGGATCCAAAAGCGGTTCCCACCGGGATGACCAAAGATGTATTCATAGAGTACCGCTTGGCCCAGGCCATGGTGGAGGAAGATGCCT
>PXBM01000215.1 GCA_003566935.1 Syntrophomonadaceae bacterium
CTTATAACGAAGATGTCCGGTTTTTGCAGTACCTGGGTGAATATGCCGAAACTCTTCCGGCCTGGGTAGTTGCTACCATGCAGGAGAATATCGAAAACACGGGTTCTTTAGCCGGGGAACTGCTCCACAAGATTAAGGACCGCTATCCCGTCCGCTTTCACCTGAGTGGAGAACATGTTAAGGAGATTGTTGCCGGGCGTTTGATCCGCAAAAAAGAGAAGGCGGATGAAGAGCTGCCCCGTATTTATGATCAGCTGCAGAGTATGTTTACACGCCTGCCTTTTTCACATGAAGATTTTATGGACCTCTATCCTGTTCACCCGTCTACCGTGGAAATGCTTGATGAACTGCGCCCCCTTTTTTCACAGCACCGGGGAGTAATTGACTTTATCCATCATCAACTGGCCGGTGATCCGGGAAGAGGTATCAAGCCGTTTATTGAAAACTCCGGGCAGGAACTGCTCACTCCCGACTATATTTTCGATCATTTTCGTGAGCGGCTGCGTGAAACGGTAGAGACCAGCCCCTACAGTGAACAGGTTTTTCATCATTATGAACGGGAAGCTGAGAGGCTTTTTGATGACGAAGATGAAGTGCGGATTGCCCTGCGCACTTTGAAACTGTTGATTCTCGGAGCAGTGGCGCGTGACCCTCGTTCATTTACTTTGACAGAGATCACCACCCTCCTTTTGCATCGCTACAGTATCCTGGAAAGCTCTGTAAACTATGAATTTATTAAAGAGATCATGGACCGGCTGCTTACTCATGGCGCATATATATCAGCCGTGGAAGAAGAGGGTGAAACCTATTATTCAATTGACCTGAAAGCTGATGTTGGCCTGCTGCTTGAAAAAAAGTTAAAAAAAATCAAGAACGAGTTATCTTCGGGTGACAGGCGCGTTATCGAAGACTTAATCTCCTGGGTGGATGAAAGCTACCTGCCACTTAAAGGTATGCAGCAAAATCCCAGCCGTGATATCGAGATTACCTGGCAGAATACCAGGCGGGAAGGTAAAATCTTTTTTAGCAGCCCGGCCGGGCTGGAAAGTGAAGATGCTGCCGGTTTGGAAAAGGAGCTAATTGAGGGTGAAACAGATTTTCTGTTTTTCCTGGTTACCCCGCAGCTGCCCGGCGAAGAGGAGAGTTCAGCCGATTTCTGGCAGGCGCATTTTAATCAGTGCAGCAATGAATTGCGGCAATCTATGATCCTTTGGGTGCCGCGCAGCCTGAACAGCTCAGAAGAAAACATTTTACAGGATGCATATGCTCACCAGCGCTTGTATGAAGAGTATGCTGGCGATAACAGTCCGGTTGGCAGGCAGGCTGAGAGGCAGCTGGCCCTGCTGTTAAACGAGGAAAAGTCTAAAGTTAAAGAGCTGTTTCGTAAAATCTATTTCGGCGGTCGTTTAAAGGCAGGGAGCCAGATGCCGGCCTTGTCATCTTTCGGCTATCTGCCATTTACGGATTTTGTAGCCCGGGCCGCCGCTGAAGTCCTAAAGGAACGCTATCCCCGTCATGCTGAAATTCGACCCCTGAGCGAGCAAGTCTCCGGAACCCTTGTGCAGCGGACGATTGACCTGCTATTTTCCACTGAACTGGAGGGAGAGAGCTTTGAGCGGGGAGTCAGGCTGGTTATCGAAAATTTTGTTGCCCCCCTGGGACTGGTCAAAAAGAAGGGGCAGGGTTTTCTCCTTGATATCAGCCCGAAAACGTCTCCCCTGGTGGCCGATTTCCTGGCCAATGTTCCGGGTGATGGAAAAATACCCCTTGCCCAGCTTTATCAAACTTTGCGAAAAGGTCCCTTTGGATTAAGTAAACCTGCTTTCCAGATTCTTGGCATGGCTGTTATCCTGAGCGGTGCTGTTTCGGCTTACCAGGGTGGCAAACGGCTGGCCCCGAGCCAGCTCAACTATTATCGCTTCTGGAATATAGAGGAAATTGGGGCCGGGACCCTGATCCGGGCAGAGCTGCAAAAGGTTTTGGCCGAAGTACCCTTCCTGCCGCAGAAGCTGCGCAGTGGTCCACTTACTTTTGCTGTCCAGCAGCAGGCCTGGGAAGCGGTTATAGAATTTAAGATGGAATGGACCAATCGGCTGGCCGATATTAGCCGCCGTATTGATAGATTATCTGAACATCCTTTTTTTATGAATATTAACTGGGATAACATTAAAAAAACGGCAGATCGTTTCCAATCTTTTCTGGATGAAATTAAAACATCTTACGCTTCAAGGGAAGGATTGGAGCGTTTTTTAGCGGCCTGTCAGTCTTCTCCGCTTTATGCGTCTGACTGGCAAAAACTCAGGGCCTTAAATGATTTCTTTACTAAAGACCTGGCCGAAATTCTGTATATTGCCGATTATCTTCATGATGATAAGCTGGTTATTCCTGCTGAAGATAAATATGAACAGCTGCAGCGCCGCCACCGGATTTTAAAAGATTTGATTGAGGCGGATAATTTACTGTGGGAGGAAAAGTACAGGGAGCGTTTGAAGCGGGAATTCGAACAATTTCGGGCGGAATATACTGAAGTTTACCTGGCTGAGCATGATCAGGCAGTTGGTCCGAAGCGGATTAAACCGTACCGGGAGTTAACCGGTTCAAGTGCTTACCGTCTGCTTGAAAAGTTCGGTCGCATTAACACCCTGGTGGTGGATAAGGACCTGGTGGGCATAAACAGGCGTCTGGCCCCGATCCTTGAGAAAGAATGCAGCCTGGCTGATGAAACCCGCCTGGTCAAGCATGCTGCCTGTTCCTGCGGTTATACCCTTGGCGATACTTTTGATTTGCCTGGCCGGAAAGAGATCGAAGGGCAGATAATGGAAGCTGTTAGATCTTATCTTGAAGCGCTTCAATCGGAAGATATTCAGCGGAAGATAATTGAGCATGCCGAGCACCTGGAGATAGTAGGCCGCCGCCCGGAAGCCGAACCACTGCGAAAATTGCTGACAGTGGAGAGCACTTTGCCTCCCGATCAATTAATCAGCCGGCTTGATGGCCTGGTTAGCAGTGGAACAGTTAATACGATCAACCAGATTCTGACCGGGGATGCGATCATTGCCGAGCGTTCTGCTGAAGATTTGCTGGAGCTGCTGGAAGGCAGAGTGTTTAATCAAGCCCAGCTCAAGCAGCTTTTCGAGGATTGGCTCAGCAGTGGTGAAGCGAGTCCGCCCGCTTATATCAGGGTAACCTCTAAAGAGAGCAGCGGATTGCAGGCGGGTAGCGGCAGTGATGATAGCCTGGCAGAAGAAAAAGGCATGGAAGCAAAGGAGTATCTGGAAACAAAGCTGCCCCGCCTTTTGCCTTATACTTCCAAAATGAAGTTGGAAAAACTCTTTGCCCTGGGGTTACTGTGTGGCTGGCTTGGCTATTACAGGCTGGATCATGAGGGCCAGGCTGTAATTAGAAAACTGGTCACCGCTAGCGAAAGCAAAGGTGGATTCGATGAACTGCTGCCCAGCCTGGAAAAGCTGGGGGAAACCCTACAGGAAGAAAAACATGAGCTGCGTTCAGCCTTTTTAGAGGCTGCAGCGGAAAAAGCGACAGTAATGGTCCCGGCAAGTGAGCTGCTAGAGATGTACTTAAAAGAAGGCGGTGCTGCAAAATACAGTTTCGATAATCTGCTGGACCTATATACTGATGAACCCTTTTTCCCGGATCTGAGCAGGGAAGCGGCAGGGCGAATGGCCAGGCAAATTTCTGCCGAAGAGTCATTGTCACAGTTGAATATTATGGTGGGAATGTTACATGAATCCTTCAGAAGCAGCAGCAGGGAAAGAATCGGGCTTACCGAAACACACAAAAAAGAAAAAGAAAGTCTGCTCCGGGTGCTGAAGGAAGCAGCATCATGCAGCTTGATTTTGCAGGAAACAGAGACCCTGGCTGCTGGGCCGCCCGATAATGATAAAAAATGGGAGCGGTTTTATCGTTTCCTGTCACCTTTCGAACTATCTCTAGCCAGGGTTGAAGAAGCACCGGTTCGCAGCCTGGTTCCTGAGGTTACAACGAAAAGATGGCACCGCCGCTATACCTCAGTTCATGAGCTGCTGCACGCTGCTTTTTCTTCATACCTGCAGGAAAGTGCTCCGTCCAGGCGGCAGACTCTGCGCAGCTTAATGCAAAAGCTTCCTGAATGGGCGGCCAAAGAAAACGCTGCAGCCGGGGTGTTTCTGGTAATTATTGATGGTGCCCGGCTTGATATTTGGTCTGCCCTGCTTAGGCAGGCCCTGGAAATTTATAATTATGAAACTTTGCGCGAGGGACTGGTGTGGGCCGAGCAGCCTACAGTAACTGAAAGCCAGCTGCAGCCCCTAAAAGACGAAGGCCTGCTGGGTCACATGCTCAACATGGATGAGAGCCTTCTTGCTGAACTTGTTGCCGATCCCGCTGAATTTCTCTCTGCGGTCAATAACCGGATATCAACTGATAGGGAGAGAGGACCTTTAAGGGCTTTAAAATACGGCTTTGTTGATGATAAAATACACGTTTCCCGGGATGCTTTGCCTGTGCTGCTGGAAGAACTGCTGATGGCCAGCAAAAAACAGCTTCATCCTCTACTCAACTACATACCTGCCGGATCAGTCGTGTTGCTGGCAGCTGACCATGGCTTCAGGACCAATCTGTACTTTAACAAGACGGATAAAAACGATCTGCGTTACCTGCATGGAGAAGATACTTTCTTCGAAACCCTGGCCCCCTGGACCCTGCTCCGCAAACGTTAGGAGATCTATGGTATTATCAGGGAAA
>PXBM01000211.1 GCA_003566935.1 Syntrophomonadaceae bacterium
AGCCCCGCATAATAATTAACCAGGGCTTCTCCGGCCTTGATCACAGTTTCCTTGGCCTGCATGCTGCCTGTTTCAAGATAATCACGGACAGCGGTCTCCAGGGTTTCGTTTTTGGTTTTGCTTTTAGAACTATTCATTTAAGGGCCTCCAAATAAACCCACTTGACATTATATTATGATTATTATTAATACTTTAGAATATATCATAATTATCGCACTAATGCCATGCTTTTGTCAAATCTCTATCAGTTATTCTGTCAAACCAAAACTTGTACTCTCATCTTTAAAAAATGATCTGGCTGCAATATCAATAGCAATGCGAGCCGGTATATTTTTACTACGGGTAGTATTGACCCGGCTGATTGTAATGAATTCTTCTTTATTACGCAGGTGATCTAAAAGCTTGATCAAACCCCTGTAGCGGCCTTCAAATTCAACCTCCAGTGAAATACATAACTTTTTGGTTGAGTTTGCCCCTTGCTTTAAGCCATTGTGAAACTTAATATTTATCAGGCGTAATCCACATTCGTCGGAGAGCACCTCAAAATAGCGCGACACTTCTTCCTGATCATAGGTCTGCGGAAAAGCAATTTTATAACTCTTCGCATACTCTTCTACATGATCGGTTACGCCTTTACTCTCAACCAGCCGCAGGTAGCGCGCCTGCTCACTGCTCAGTGCCTGTTCCTCGTCTTTTATGGCCTTATTTAGTTCACTCAGGTTGTCCTGGATTAATAATAAAACCCGTTTTTGGATCTCCTGGAGCCGATCTAATGACTTCCGAATGGTTATAACATCTTCAATGGGAAGCTTAAAGGCTTCGTGTTTAATGGATTTTAAAGTTTGCAGATCTAAACTTTCCATGGGAACAACTCCTGCCTGCATAATTTCGGCAATCCCTTTTTCAGCAATATTTAACCTGGCTGAAACATCGTCCAGCGTAGGCAGCGTGTCGCAGTCCCTGGATAGCTCTTCTGTAGCCTTGATAACATCATCCTGCAGCTGCTGCAACCAGCGAGGCACCTTAAACAATCTTCTTTCATTAAGTTCACCGCGTATTTCACTAATGATGCAGTTTGTTGCATATGAAGAAAATTGTACTTCCCGTTTCGGATCAAACTTATTTAACGCTTCTTTAAACCCTTTTTTTGCGGCATTTTTTAGGCCGGGATCTGTTTCGCCGGAGCTGTAGATTCCGGCGTAATATTTTACCATAGCTCTACCGATTCTGAGGATGTCATCTTTAGCATCTTTGCTGCCGGTTTGAAGATACTTCTGGACTAGTGCATCCAGATCTTTCTTATTATCAACATTCTGAACGTCACTCATATAAAATCCCCCTGTTAAGCCTCACCGAAAAGTTTAACGCTCTTGCTTTACGGTGTACGATTGACAATCCGGCTATTTGGACCCTTTAACTGGTAGATTGATATTATCAGGCTAACACCCTCAATGCTTCCTCGATCGTGGTTACTCCTTCCCGGACCTTTAAAAACCCGTCGCGTCGCAGGGTAATCATCCCTTCCTTTACTGCCGTCTTTGCAATCTCCCCTGCTGAACTACGCTTTAGGGTTAAATCCTTGATGGTATCGGTAACACGCAGTAGTTCATACACACCAACCCTGCCGCTGTAGCCTGTATTACTGCAGCGCAGGCAGCCTTCGTGTTTATAAATGGTTATCTCTTTTTCTTCTTTCTTGAATGGAAAATCGGGGATTGTTTTCAGCATCTCTTCACGGCTAACAGTATGTGGCTTACGGCACTGCTTACAAAGCACCCTGACCAGGCGCTGGGCTAAAACAGCATTTACTGCGGACGCGGTTAAGTATGGCTCAATGCCCATATCGCCGAGCCTGTTTATTGCACCTGCAGAATCATTAGTGTGCAGGGTTGATAAAACCAGGTGGCCCGTCAGGGCAGATTCGACGGCAATACGGGCAGTTTCGTGGTCCCTGATTTCACCGATCATGATGATATCAGGGTCGTTACGGAGAATTGAGCGCAGCCCCGTGGCGAAGGTAAGCCCGGCCCTGGGGTTAACCTGGACCTGGTTAATACCACTCATGCGATATTCAATAGGGTCTTCCACGGTAATTATATTTTTTTCCACACTGTTTAACTCAGACAGGGCAGCATACAGAGTTGTACTTTTACCGCTGCCCGTAGGACCGGTAACCAGGATACAGCCGTAAGGCAAATTAATACTGGAGCGGAACTTTTTTAACTGGGTTTCCGGAAAACCGAGTTCTGGTAGAGTGATTAAACGTGCGCTGCGGTCGAGAAGACGCAGAGTAAGTTTTTCCCCGTATGCGGAAGGCAGGGCGGCTACACGGAAATCAATAACTCTTTTATCCATTTTCAGGGTTGTGCGGCCGTCCTGGGGGCTGCGCCGGTTGGCTATATCCATACCGGCGAGGACTTTTATCCTGGAAACCAGGGATGGATGCATGCGAGCCGGCGGCTGCATAACCTCATGTAAGACACCGTCTATACGGAAGCGAATCCGCAGGCTTTTTTCCTGCGGCTCGATGTGAACATCGCTGGCAGCATTGCGGATAGCCTGGTTAAAGATCATGTTAGCCAGTTGTACAGCAGGTTTATCGCCAACCGTGGTTTGTATATCTTCCGGGGCCTGGCCTGCGTCCTGCTCGGAATCATCATCGCCCCTGGTGTCAATATCTGCTGTGGCACGGGCGTACTGCTCGATGGCCACCTTTAATTCGCTGTCGGAAACACAAACCGGCTTAACTTCATAACCGGTTATCAGGCGAAGGTCATCTATCGTCACAATATCGTTGGGATGCATCATGGCTACAACAAGCCTGCCGTTGTCAAATCCGATGGGCAGCGACTGGTAGCGCCTTGCAGAATCAGGATCGATCATGGCAGCAGCGGAGGTGTCAATATCGTATTTCTCTAAGGATATAAAATCAACATTGGCCTGGCGGGCAATAGCCCTGGTAACGGCTTCTTCCGTGGTAAATCCTAAATCTACCAGGGTCTTTCCCAACAGTCCTCGTCTGCCATCCTGCATTTTTTCATGGTGCATTTCCAGGGCTTTATCAAGTTGTTCCCGGGTTATATCGCCACCTGCTAACAGCAGAGAACCAATACCATCTTTTTTTGCATTTAATCCAGTTTTTGGTTTGACATCCATCTGTTGCACCTCTCATGGAACACAGCATGCTGTTAATAGCAAATGAAATGCTGTCATTTTGTGTGAGAGTATTTTAACATTAATTGTTATGGTTGTAAAAAGCGTAAGCTGATATGTTAACCCGCAAACTTGCATCTGCATCGCCCATCCGGTTAAGCCTGATATCATCTACCCTGATTGCCCTGCCACCATGTCGCAGTTGCCTGAGGAAGATACGGGTATCCTGAAAACCGCCTTCCAGTGTTATTGAAAGGAGCATGTTAGTATAACCTTCTGCTTCGGAACGCCCACCAAAACGAATTTCTACTGCGTTAAGGTTATTATCACCGGCCAGGCGATGAATATAGCGCAATACTTGATCTTCGCCGGCCTGATCCGGTACCTTCCTTGTAGCTTCATTCAAACGCATTTCATATTCTTGTGCATTATTACGGTGCTGCACTAAATTATTAAGCCGTGTTTGGGCGGAAATTACCGATATTTCTTCTTCTTCAACTTGTACCCTGAGATCCCTTAAAACATTAGCCTGGACATAGAGCAAGACTGCGCTGAGAACCACGACCAGGACAGCAAGAGCAATTACCAGGTATTTTTTTGATGTAATATTAAGTTTCGCCATTTTCGCTGTCCTCCTCTTCAAGGTCCTCTTCATCCTCATCTACCTGATCATCATTTTCAATATCCATGTATGGCGGGCCGGGCAATAATACTGCATCCACAGAAAACTGAACGGCTTCCTGTCCGTTATAAATAGTTTCACTTGATACCCCGACCCTGATATCGTCAAGCTGTTCCAGGGTTTCAATTTTTTCTATCATCCCGGCTACACTACTGTGGTTATAAGCCCAGCCAAGCATGTTAAATGTGCCTGATCCATCGTTATAGTTAACGTGCATGTCAGAAAGCCAGATTCCCGGGGGTAGGGTCAGCCCAATATCCTGCATAAATTCATTCCATACAGGCACCCTGCCCATGGCAGAATTAACCCTGCTTTCGGCTGCTCTCATATCGCTATAGAGCACCCCGTATTCTTCCAGGGCAGCAGCCTGGGTTTCTAAAAGTTCACGCTCACTGCGCAAAGATTCCAGGTTGCTGCGGGTCATGATCGAGCTGACCAGGAGGAAAGCATAAACAACAAGGGCTACGATAAAGAAGAGCCCTGCAATTCTGACCAGGATACCCTGTTTGCGCTCCTGCTCACGTTTCGCTTTTATTTCAGGTGGTAATAAGCTGACATAACCCAATTATGATCCCTCCAGGGCACGGCGTGCCAGTCCGGCAGCAATCGCGTATTCTGCAGCCTTGACACCAAGGTCTTCAGTCACTTTTGCCGCTTTACTATAAACGGCAAAGGGACTGACCAGGCGCACGGGCAAACCGAGTGCATTTTCCATTAACTTATCAATGCCCTTCAAGCAGCCTCCCCTACCGTTTAATATTATTGCTTCCAGAGGTGAAGCTTTTTCCTGGTTCTGATAATAGTTCAGTGATGAGCGGGTTTCTGCTATTAAGCTCTCCACCCAGTTTCCATAAGCTTTTTTGCAATCCTGCGAGC
>PXBM01000246.1 GCA_003566935.1 Syntrophomonadaceae bacterium
AAGAGCCTCAACTATTTCAGCCCTGCCAAAATAAATAACCAGGCCTGTTATAGTAATTATTCCGATTATATATAAAAAAGCATGTTTCCTGGTCAATTGTTTCACCTTTTAGCTAGCATGCCCTAATGCTAGTTTCCTTAAACTTAGTTAGTTATTGCTAACTGATGAGCCAAAAAAATAAACTCACTATGTTAATTAAAACTAACATATTATTATCACACTTAACAGGCCGCTGTCAACTTATATTTTTCATAAGCTGTATTTTATTATTCCGCCACCAATAACTTCATCACCCCGGTAGAAAACTGCCGATTGGCCGGGAGTTACTGCTTTCTGCTTATGCTCGAAGATAACTCTTACGGTATCATTCTCGGGAGGATAAATAGTAGCAGAAACAGGACTGGCTTTATAACGAACCTTTACATCTACTGCCAGAGGTGCCCTGGGAGGGTCACCCGATATGAAATTAATATTCTCTGCCAATAGTCCGCTGCACTGAGTATTTTCGTCACTGCCTACAACAATCCTGTTACTTTTTGCATCAATACTAACCACGTAAAGCGGTTCCGGTGAAGTTATCCCAAGCCCTTTACGCTGACCGACTGTATAGTAAGCAATACCATTGTGCCGGCCAAGGATTTCCCCATCCATTGAAACAATATCGCCAGGCCTGGTAGCCCCAGAACAGGATCTTTCCATAAAAGAACGGTAATCATTGTCGGGTATAAAACAAATTTCCTGGCTATCAGTTTTAGAAGCAACTTTAAGATCATAAGATTGGGCCAGTTCTCGAATCTGACTCTTTGTTTTATCGCCAAGCGGAAATAATACAGTAGAAAGTTCTTCCTGGCCTAAAGTGTAAAGCATGTAACTTTGGTCTTTCTTTTGATCAAAACCTTTATACAGCCTGAAGCGCTGCACACCAGGATCATATTTACAGCGAACATAGTGGCCGGTAGCCAGAAAATCAAAGCCAAGTCCTATTGCTTTTTGAAGCATGGCGGAAAATTTAATCGTCCTGTTACATTCAACACAGGGGTTAGGAGTCCGGCCTTTTAAGTACTCTTCCGTAAAATTGCAGACAACATTTTGATAAAACTCATCTCTCATATTGAAAACATAATGTGGCATGCCGATAGAACCAGCAACACTACGTGCATCGGTGACAGCATCAATAGCGCAGCAGCTTCTGGATTCTTCACCAGCTGACAGTTCCGCCTGCAGGTCTACCCAGAGGCGCATTGTAACACCAACAACCTCATAACCCTGTTTTTTCAGAAGCAAGGCCGCTACAGAGCTATCAACACCTCCGCTCATGGCGACCATTACTTTTTTTCTTACACCGATTTCATTTTTCATAAAAATTTAGTTTAACGCCACCCTCTACCATCAATTCGTCCCGCTTTTATTATCCCCTATTATAGTTTATGATAGATCAAGTGACAACAAACAGGTGGGGTAATATTTTGCTGAACCAGGTTGGGTCTGTAGCAGTTGAAGGCGCCGGAGTATTCATATCGATAATTTTAATTATAGCATTAATCAGGCGTAAATGGCCGATGTACTGGGCCTTGCTGTTCGCCATCTCAACCCTGATTGTAACAAACGGCATTTCAGCCAGTGCAAATTTATCCATTTTCCTTGAATCAATAACCAGCCACACCGCTTTTTATCTCGTCTCAATGGTTTTATCCATTACCCTGCTTGGGCACCTGCACCGGGAAATCGGGGCAATGGAAGAAATGATCGGCAAACTGCGTTTATTAATCCGCGACTCACGAGCCCTAGTAATATTCTTACCGGCAACCATATCACTTTTTTCCTCAGTGCCCGGCGGGGCGATTGTATCTGCTCCCATGGTTGAGGAAACAGGGCGGGAGCTGAAAATGCCACCCCTGGAACAAGCTGTATCTAATATGGTTTACCGTCACCTGGTAGTTTTGGTTACTCCTTTTAATGCCAGCCTGGTAATGGCCTCAGCCTTGAGCGGAATAAGCATTGCCGGGTTTTTAAGCTACACTGTGCCGGTAATCACAATTGTTTTTATTATAACCGCTATAGTTATTTACAGGCGTTACCCGGATTCAGGAAAAACTAATAATACTGAAGTTCAAAATAAGGGAACACGTGAAATCCTTTTAAATATAATATACCTGGCATCCCCTTATCTTATAGCTATAATCCTCGGTCTAGCCGTTGGAGTATTCTTTCCCCTGGCAATCCTGGCCGGTATAACAGTTTGTCTCTTTATAAAAATGCCCCGGGACAAAATCTGGCATACCCTGCAAAATAGAGTGATTACCTTGTCCCAGGGAATAAACTGGTCCCTTACCATCTCAACCCTGGCTATAGTCATTTACAAAGATTTTATGCTTCAGGCTGAATCCTTTCAGCAGTCAGTTCATTACCTGCTTGAAATAGGAATACCCCTGTTATTGCTCATTATTATCTTGCCTTTTATTACCGGTTTCATCACGGGCAATAATGCAGCAGCCCTGGGCATATCTATGCCTATACTGATTCCCCTGCTGGGCCCGGAAATGATGTCTATGCGCTACCTGGGAATCTTATATTTAAGTTCCTATGCCGGCTATTTCGGTTCTCCCGTTCATTTATGTACTTATGTGACCAACGAATACTTCAAAACTCCCCTTTACGCCCTGATTAAGCACGTTAACGCTTATGGTGCCCTTATGCTTGCAGTAGGCCTGCTTCTCGCCTTGCTATATTAATATCAAAAATAAAGCAGGGAACTGATGCCGTTTCCCCTGCTTTAATCGTTAAAAACTTTTTATTTTTTAGCGAGCCGGTATTTCTGTTTCTGCCCCGGTTGCCACAAACTCTACCGGCAGATCCGGGTCTTCAATCATGGCCAGGTCGTAAGGATAGGTTAAAGCCTGGGTTACCATTTCATCTTCCGCCGGTTCGGTAAAGTCTGCTGTCACAACAACCTTGTCATCCTGCACGGCAATATCTGTTATTTCAACGTCATAGCCACCGGTTGGTCTTTCCCCATATGTTACCAGCAGGTATAATACACCTTCGAGCTCGTAGGTCTGCCCTGCGAATTCCTGCCTGGAATCTTCGATCCACTCTTCTACCTCTGCTGGCAGTTGATCAGGCAAAATAACCTCAACTCCTTCATCATTACTTTCTTGATCATTATCCGGCTCAGCCGGCAGTTGTTCCTGGCCGCATCCCGCAGTCACCAGGAATAATAATGCAAGCAATAAAAGTAACCACTTCTGTTTAAACATGAATCAAACCCCCTTCACTTTTGGTTTAATAATTTCAATTACTTGCCACTTTACTTGCCTCTTTATTATTTAAGACAGCCAGGGGATTCATTTGGTTCCAAACCAAACAAAATACAAGGTTTATTTTCAAAGGCTTACTCATATAGTATGATAATAGATGTAAGCCATACTGGAAAATTCGAAGGGAGGATAATTTTTTGCATAAAACCATCCTGATTACAGGAATATTGATAATGTGCCTGCTGCTTACAGGTGCTTGCAGCAGTAATAAAGATGAGCCTGAAGAAACTATAATTTTTGAAATGCCGGGCTGAATAGTTGGTGAATATAGCGGCGACCTGAAAAAAGGGGTTCCCCACGGAGAAGGCATCTGGGACAGCCCTGAAGGTGGACGCTATGAAGGGTCCTGGTTCAAGGGCCAATATCACGGTTACGGTACTTTCACCTGGCCAGACGAAAGAGTTTACCAGGGAGAGTGGCAGTATGGATATCAGCACGGTCAAGGTTTAAAAACCTATCCTGATGGAACCTTGCTGGAAGGAACCTGGGAAGCAGGTCGATATTTAAGCAATAACTAGAAGGCAACTGCCCAGCTAGCTTAAGAAAACTTCGCTAGCTGGGCAGCACATAGCGATATAGGCTGAGTAGTAAGCTTAGACATTGAAAATAGCTGGCCAAAACCAAAGGAGTGAACCGGATGTATGTTTACAGCAGGATGAAACCCATGGGTTTAATACTGGGTATTTTGCTGATGGTCGTTGGTATAATCTTTCTAGCTGTGCCCGACAGGGTAACAGAATTCCTGGCAATATTTGTCGGTGCGGTAATTACAGTATTTGGCCTTCTCCGCATCGTTACAGTTGCTGCACGGTGGAAAGTAATGTTTAACAGGGGAGTGCTGCTGACTTTCGGTATATTTCTTTCAGCTCTCGGCATCTTTATGCTTTTTAATCCGACGGTTACCATAACCCTGGTCGGCACTATTATCGGTGTATTTGCAATTATCTTGGCCTTTGATCGCTTTGTTACAGCAAAGAGGCTTAAAGGTCAAATAAATGTGGTTCCCACTATCATTTCCGGCCTGATTCACCTGGCTTTCGGAGTCGGCATGATCTATTCGGCTATTGTGGTATTCTCCATAATAATTATATTGATCGGGATATACCTGCTAATCAGCGGGGTCATGATCCTGCTCTCTTCATTTCTATTTCAGGATTTTTAATGCAAATACGCAGGGAATCGCATTCCAGCAATAATAAAGTATGCAAAAAGGTTTTTGGTTAAGCTGAAAACAGCTTTAATCCAAAAACCTCTTTTTGCTGGTGGGCGAAACAGGGCTTGAACCTGTGACCCCCTGCTTGTAAGGCAGGTGCTCTCCCAGCTGAGCTATTCGCCCAAAATATGGTGACCCCTAGGGGACTCGAACCCCTGCCGCC
>PXBM01000154.1 GCA_003566935.1 Syntrophomonadaceae bacterium
AGAACATTCATGTGTCCCGGCATCCGGCCCGCCACAGGATGAATGGCAAATTTCACTTCTTTGCCCTGTCCCTCCAGGGCATCAAGCAGCTGTTTCACTGCATTCTGGGCCTGGGCTACGGCCATGCCGTAACCGGGGACAATAATCACCCTTTTGGCCTGGTTAATAATATTTGGAAGAGTGGCTTCTGAATCTTTTTCAGCTGCCGGTTTAGATTCAGCACCCTCTTCGGATTTCTTTTCTTCTTCCGCAGTAACTTCGTCTGCTGCAGGGTCTGCTTCGACAGCACTTTGGTCATCTTTTGACGAGGTAGTGGCGGTATCTTTTTTCCCGGGGGTAAAGCCTGCCAGGACAGAAAATAGGGAGCGGTTCATAGCCCGGCACATGATCCGGGTCAGGATCATACCGGCCACACCTACTAAAGCGCCCGTTCCGGCCAAAATAACATTTTCCACAGCCAGGCCGGCGATTGAAGCGGCTATACCGGAAAAAGAGTTAAGCAGGGAAATGACGATCGGCATATCGGCTCCACCAATGCGCAGGGTCATGAAAAAGCCGGCAAGCAAACCAAGCAGGGCAATTACCGGTAGGAACTGAAAATAGTATTGACCCGGCAAGGTCATGTTGATCAGGACGAGAAGAACAGCTAAAAGGATGGCAACACGCAGGATATGACCGTGACCTTTTAGCTGAATCGGTTGGCGAAAAGCCAATCCCTGCAGCTTCAGGACAGCAATTATACTGCCGCTGAAGGTTAAAGCGCCTACGCCTAAGGCCAGACCGGAAGTGCCCCAGAAGAGCATTTCTGCACCTTGCCCAGGGTAGCTTAAAATAGCTGCCCATACGACCAGGGCCGATGCGGCCCCACCAAACCCGTTTAATAAAGCTACAGTTTGCGGCATGTGAATCATTTTTACGGATTGTCCCAGAATTAGACCAATCGAGCCACCGATAACGATATATATTAAGGCTGTTGAAGGGGCTGCCTGCCCGGTAGCAACAAATGTCCAGGCAATAGCGACCAGCATGGAAAGAGCTCCCAGGCGGTTGCCCCAGAGCGCAGTGCGGGGGGATTGCATTAACCTGATACCGGCCAGGAAGCCAACTATAATTAGAACGGCTAAAACAATTGTTACTGCCACGGTATTTCCTGCACCTCGCTTTCTCTGGACTTGCCTTTGAACATGCGCAGCATTCTTTCTGTAACCCAAAATCCGCCGGCTACATTAATCATGGCTAAAATCAGGGCTGCTGCCGCCCAACCTTCAGCTCCTGCTGGAGCGGTGAAAAATACTGCTATTGCCCCGATAACTGTAATGCCGGAAAGGGCATTCATGCCGGACATTAAAGGAGTGTGCAGCAAAGGCGGCACGGCAGATATAACTTTGTAGCCCAAAAGGGCCGCGGCAATTAATATGATAAACATTGCTATAATCATTGATTATTATTCTCCTCCTGTTTATTACTCTTCCATGCCCATGGCCAGCAAAGTGCCATGGTGGACAATTTTCCCGTTATGAGTGACCAGGGTTGATTCTACTATTTCATCTGCAGTATCGGTTTTGACCGTGCCATTTTCGATAATATAGGCAAAGAAGTTGTAAGTACTCTTAGCAAACATGTTGGTTGCGTCTACCGGAAGGGTGGCCGGCACGTTCATAATGCCGCTGATGGTGATTCCTTCATGTTTATATTCTTCTCCGCAGCGGGTAAGTGAGCAGTTCCCGCCCTGGTCTACTGCGATATCAACTATAACGGAGCCCTTCTTCATTTTCGAGACCATGTCCTCATTAACTATTTTTGGAGCCACTTCTCCCGGTACCAGGGCAGTGAGGATGACGGCATCGCTTTGTTCAATATGAGGTGCCAGCAGTTCTTTCTCTTTTTCATACCATGCTTCCGGCAGGCGGCGGGCATAACCACCATCGCCGACTGCCAGCTCCTGGGGAATATCGAATTCTATGTTTTCAGCTCCAAGGCTTCTGGCCTGCTCATTTGCTTCCGGCCGGATGTCTAAGGTTTTCACCTTGGCACCCAGTCTTTTTGCAGTGGCAATAGACTGAAGGCCTGCTACCCCGGTGCCGACAACCAGGAACTGGGCGGGATTAATGATACCAAAAGAGGTAGGCATCATCGGAATGAAACGGCCCAGGTGGTTGGCGGCAAAGATAACTGCCTTGTAGCCGGCCACGGTACTCATCGAAGTTAAGGAGTCCATTTGCTGGGCCCTGGATATTCTCGGAATTCCATCTAAGGTAAAGCCGGTAATGTTCCGCTCCGCCATGATTTTCAGGCCTTCATGGTTAACCGAGTGCGCCGGGTGTAAAAAGCTGATTACTACACTGTTCTCTGAAAAAAGCTCTGTTTCATGTTTCCCATACTGCTCATGTTGGCGCGGCTCTTTTACTTTAAGTATTACATTGGCCCTGCTATAGAGTTCCTGAAGGTCCTCTAATATTTCTGCTCCTTTGGCCTGGTATTCAGTGTCATCAATAAATGCGCCGGAACCTGCTCCTGCTTCAACCAGGACCTCGGCTCCGGCGGCAATCATCTTTTCTACAGTGTCAGGAATAGCGGATACCCTACTTTCTCCCGGCATGATCTCTCGCGGAACACCAACTACTACCTTTTCCAATTGCACAGCAAACACCCCCGTTTAGTATTAAACAAAAAACTAAGAGAAGCATATCCGAAGCTCTTTTGTTTTGAGCTTAAATCCATTCCTCAATATTCAAAATCATTATATCAGAGTTTACTGCAGGTTAAAACTCCAAAACCGGCCAATCCAGCCGATTTGCTTTGCTATTGAGCTTTTACGGCAGTTATAGTAAGCTTTCTATAAGGAATTTTTAATATTCCCTGGAGGTTTTGAGAGCAGATGATTCTTTTAACCGGGGCTGCGGGCAAAACAGGCCGTGCTGTTTTAAAAGTACTGGTTGAGCGTGATCAAAAAGTTTGTGTGCTCGTGCGAAATAATAAACAGGCCGAAGAATTGTTGGCTGCAGGCGCGGCTGATGCTATGGTCGGTGATATGGAAGATGCCGGGGTTTATGAGAAG
This sequence comes from Syntrophomonadaceae bacterium, assembly GCA_003566935.1. Lineage (GTDB taxonomy): Bacteria > Bacillota > Dethiobacteria > DTU022 > DTU022 > T3SED10-7. The sequence continues at coordinate 3,059 of PXBM01000154.1, forward strand.
GCCTTGAGGGGTGTTAAATCTCTTTATCATATATGTCCCAATATGCATCCTGAAGAATTGAAGATTGGCAGCAATGTTATTAAAGCTGCCACTAGGAATAAACTTGATCACTTCGTTTATCACTCTGTTTTACATCCCCAAACTGAAAAAATGCCCCATCACTGGAACAAGATGCGGGTTGAAGAAATGCTTTTTGAGTCAGGGCTTGAGTTTACAATTCTACAACCTGCTCCGTATATGCAGAACATCCTTGCCAGCCGGGAAGCTATTTACAATGAATCTGTTTTTAGGGTTCCTTACCCTGTTACAACCAGGTTAAGCCTGGTCGACCTGGAGGATCTGGCCCGGGTAGCGGCAATTGTCTTATTAGAACCGGGTCATAAGGGGTCAACCTATGAAATTGTTGGTACCGGAGGTTTGTCCCAGGTTGCAGTTGCAGAGCAGCTCAGCGATGTTCTTGGATGGGATATAGCAGCTGAAGAACAGCCGCTTGACGAATGGCAGAGCGCTGCCGAAAAATTAGGAATGAATTTATACCAGGTTGAAACCCTGATAAAAATGTTTACATATTATTCCCTTTATGGGCTGGTAGGGAACAGCAATGTTTTAAGCTGGTTGCTGAATGTCAAACCAGGCAGCCTTTGTAATTTTGCAAAACGTGATCTCGCTGAAGAAATCTAAAGGAGGTTTTTGAGAAGGTGTACTTTACAGATTTGGAGAAGACTGAGGAAATTGATATAACTCCAGAGCAATTAAAGAAAAAAGGAAAGGCCACTGTCCGCTGGCTGCTTGGTGAGCCGGAAGGTGCCCCGAATTTTGAAATGCGTTACTTTTCACTTTCCGGGGAGATTGCAACTGAATGGCACAGCCATGCCTGGGAACACCAGGTTTATGTAGTAAAGGGAAAAGGAAAGGTACGCACGGAAGACAAAGAGATAAATCTTGAGCCTGGCAGTGCGGTGTTTGTTCCCGCCGGTGAAGAGCACCATTTTGTTTGTCCGGATGGACAATTTGATTTCATTTGTGTTGTTCCCAAAGGAACCAGACCCTGCATGATTGAAGGAAAATGCGATTAATTATCAGTTGTTGCCCTGGCGGTCACGGCAGGAAATGATTCCAGCAGTAAAAGTTAGGCCTTCTGTAGCAATTAATGCAAAGGAATACAAGTAGATTAATTTCAATTTTTTTTCTTGTGCAGGAAGGATTTTTAAAGGTTATGGCGAAAGGGAAAAATAGCAAATAAATAGCATGCGAATGATCCCTGTGGGAGAGATCCATTATGGACGCCGAAGGAGCAACCTGATGCCTGGCAGGCTTAAGGGAAACTCTCAGGCTTCAGTACCATCGGGGGACGCGCCTCTGGAGAGCGCCCGCAAAAGCGGGGCACCGACGGGGAAAGCCTCTTAATTAATTAGGGGAGCAATCTCTCAGGTATCAAGGACAGAGCAAAAGCCGCAGGGCTTTTTCTGTCCTTTTCTAATTTTTGTGTAAGTATTAAAAAACTTGTTAAGAAAGGAGGATGGTAAGCTGATGAGTGAAGCAAAGAAAACACCATTCTACGAAAAACATGTTGCACTGGAAGGAAAAATTGTTGATTATAGCGGGTGGCTCCTGCCTGTCCAGTATCCCAAGGG
>PXBM01000102.1 GCA_003566935.1 Syntrophomonadaceae bacterium
CAAGCAATTAATAGCCCTCCTCCATAGCTGTCCGTCCCGGCAGCTTAAGAAACCTGGTGCTAAATAGCTCCGGGGCTTTACTCATTCCTCCCTGCAGGGGTTGATCAATAAAGCCGGTTTCCGCATTTATCTCACTGGAAATCTTCACTGTAGCCCTTAATGAGACAAGATATGGACTGTAATAGATTTTCATGCCCTGGGCGTTGAAAACCACCTTTTGCACTTCCACCCATTTAGCCATTTGATTATTAAAATCAATTTTCATCACACCCTGCCGGAGAGGATTGACAGCAGGAACATCCTTGTAAACAGGGCTTTTCCAGTATTTACAGACAACCCCGGTCCTGATAGAACCATAAAGGGTAAATTTTGAGCGACTCAGGGTAAATATATCGAACACATCACTTCCTCCAGGCTTACCACTTGAAAATGCAACCGCCAGCTCCAGGGGAAAAGTAACCATCAGGCTGTGAGTTGTTCGCGGTTTTAACATAACCGGATGTTCAAGTTCTATAAAGAGGTGATTGCTAAGAGCTACCGGAGTATGAAAAGGTTCCACCGGACTAAACATTAGTTTGCCCCGTTCTACTATAATTGTTTTTTCCGTTGCCCCGAAAGAATCTTCCCTGCGATAAGACAGCCCTTCCCTGCACTTTTCAAAGCTAATCGAAATTCCTTCAAAATCAAGATAGACAGGTACTTTATGCGGACCCCAGGGAAACCCTTCAACCTTCTGCCCGGGCTCTTCATTATATTGCCAGTTTAGATGATCAGGTTTTCCAACTGACTTTTCTTGTTTTTTATTCATCGCTGCCCTTTCTTTACTTTAGTCGTAGTCCTCCATCAATTCTTCCACTGTTATATCCTTTCGAAAAGGGTTTTTCCTAATCCTTTTAATCCTTTTCTCCCGGTACATTCTGGAATCAGCAGTATATATTAAGTGATCAAGGTCTGTACCGTCTTTTGGATAAGTAGCATAGCCTATACTTAAACCTGATTTAATTTTTTCTCCATTTACAACAAAATCCTTTTTAAAAAGCTTTTCAAGTTGATCTATATAAAAATGCATAGGTGATATGTAGGGATCATTGACAATGGCCATAAATTCATCTCCACCAACCCGGCACAATTCCATTTGTCCCGCAAAATAAGTGCTAATTCTTTCGGCAATTTTGATCAGCAAGAGATCGCCAAAAGAATGGCCCCTGGCATCATTTACTTTTTTAAAACTTTCCAGATCGAAGTAAAGAAATGATACTATGCCTTTCTCTTTTTTTGCTTTATGCAGTTTTTTATCAAGATTTTCATAGGCGTACTTCCTGTTATAAACGCCGGTTAAAGAATCTCTGTAGATAAGTTCCCTGATTTCCCGCTCCTTGTTTTTCCGATCCGAGATGTCACGGTAAAAGGCATAAGCCCCCAGCCGATCTTCGTCAAGATAAATTGGATAAGCCAACAGCTCCACTTCAACATTTCTGCCGGCTTTAGTAGTTCTAACCGTTTCTGTTTTGATTGTTTTTCCTTCATTGATCAGGGCCCGGGCAAACTCCTGAACTTCTTGCACATAGCCTTCCCCGGCAATGATTTCGTCTATGCATGCTCCCCTGACCTCTTCCAGTTTATAGCCGAACAACTTTTCAAAGGATTTATTAAAATCTATGATCCTATCCCGGTCATCAAGCAGTGCAATTGAATCAGGTGAGTTTTCAAAGAGCTGCCGAAAATAAGCGCGTTCCCGCCTCAAGTCTTTTAAAGCCTTTTCTTCCACCCGCCTATCGCGGTACATGGCATATAAACCGATAAACTCTCCTTCCAGTATAATCGGACTTCCGACGGCCTCAACTTCTATTAATTCTCCACTTTTGCTTCGACGGAGGGTGTTGGAAAAGTGAGTTTTGCTATGCGTGACGATCCCCATAAACTGATCGGCTTCACCCTTAAGTTCTTCGGGGACTATAAAATCATTAATAGATTTGCCAAGCATTTCTTCCCTGCTATAGCCAAAAACCTTTTCAAACTCTTCATTAATATCAAGGACGTGCTCTTCTCTATCCAGAAAGGCTATTGGGTGAAGCGATTTATTAAAGAGTTCAAGGTAAAAATTTGAAAGCTTCAACTGTTCAAGATTATTTTCTTGATAAGGCTGCGGCACCCTTGATCACACCCCTCTTGTTTATATTAGTATATAACATTTAAAAAATTACACAATAAACATTATTTCTTTTTTAAAGCCCGTTCTCTGATACTGCGATCCAGAATTTTTTTCCGCATACGGATAGCCGTAGGTGTAACCTCAACCAGCTCGTCGTCAGCAATAAATTCCATCGCCTGTTCAAGTGCAAAAATCCTTGGCGGAACCGGTTTAATTGCATCATCAGCCGCACTGGCCCTGATATTGGTTAAATGTTTTTTCTTGCAAACATTGATCTCCAAATCGTTTTCACGGGCATGCTCGCCAACGATCATACCGGCATAGACTTTCTGGCCTGGCTTAACGAATAATGTGCCGCGATCCTCCATGCTAACAAGTCCGTAGGGAGTTGCATCCCCACTTTCAAAGGCAATCAGCACTCCCCGGCGCCGACCGGGAAGATCACCTTTATAGCTACCATAATGACTAAAAAGGTGATGCATAATTCCTTCTCCCCTGGTATCAGTTAAAAGCTCTGAGCGAAAACCAATCAGGCAGCGGGCAGGAATAATGAATTCCATCTTTATATTCTTTTCACCGGCCGGCTCAAGACTCTGCATCTCTCCGAGCCTTTCACCAAGGTTTTCTATGATTCTTCCGGAATAAACTTCCGGGACATTTAAGTATAATTTTTCATAAGGCTCACATGTAACCCCGTCGATAACTTTTAAGATTGGCTTAGGTTTAGATATTTGCAGCTCATAGCCCTCTCGCCTCATCGTCTCAATTAATATGCCCAGATGCAGTTCGCCCCTGCCGGCAACTTCAAATACTTCCGGAGAATCTGTCTCCGAAACTTTAAGGCTAACGTTGGTTTCAGCTTCTTTCCAAAGTCTGCTGCGCAGCTGGCGAGAGGTAATATATTTGCCCTCCCGGCCGGCAAATGGGCTATCGTTAACCATGAAATTCATAGTCAGGGTTGGTTCATCTATATTAAGCAAAGGAAGCGGAGCCGGCTTGACTGGATCACTAATTGTTTCACCAATATTTACCTGGCCAAGACCTGCCACTGCAACTATATCTCCGGCTTCAGCTACAGCAGTTTCACTGCGCTTCAAGCCCTCGAAGGTCCACAGCTTTCCTATCTTAACTGTTTCGACCTGGCCGTCTTGTTTACAGATAGCAACAATTTGCCCACTGTCCAGTCGGCCATTCCGGATCCTTCCAATACCGATACGTCCAACATAGTCGTCATAATCAAGGGTATTGATTTGCAACTGCAGAACTTGCCCGGCATCGGCCCGGGGCGGTGGTATTTCCTCTAGGATCATATCGAAAAGCGGCTGCAGACTTTTGCCTTCATCTCCAGGGTTTAATGTAGCTGCACCCCGGCGTGAATCTGCATAAATAACGGGAAAATCAAGCTGCCAGTCTTCTGCTTCCAGTTCAACAAATAGATCGAATACTTCATTTACAACCTCTTCTGGCCTGGCATCGGAACGATCTATCTTATTAATAACTACAATTATGCGCAGACCGACATCCAGAGCTTTGCGCAGCACAAATTTTGTCTGCGCCATCGGGCCTTCAAATGCATCAACCAACAATAATGCCCCATCAACCATTTTTAAGACCCTTTCAACTTCCCCACCGAAATCAGCATGTCCTGGCGTATCAACAATATTAATTTTTGTACTGCCGTAATGAACGGCCGTGTTTTTTGATAATATGGTGATTCCTCTTTCTTTCTCAAGGTCACTCGAATCCATTATTCTTTCCACAACCTGCTCATTTTCTCGGAATATCCCCCCCTGGCGTAACAAGCCGTCTACCAGGGTTGTTTTTCCATGATCAACATGGGCGATAATAGCTATGTTACGGATGCTGTTTTCTGTCTGTAAGTCCAAGCAAGCTCACCTGTCTTATTTATATTTTTTCGTACATCATTAATTAACATGGCTATTTATTTAAACATTTTTAACAAAAAAATGCAATCTCAGGTCTATCAAGAAAGCAATGGCTGGATCGCTTCACGGTAAACAGGAATGCCCTGGGGACAATAGCAACCCTGACAGCTTAAACATTTTTCTATCCCGAGCCTGCGGGCCTGAGCTTTTCTATCCACATGATCACGGGGGTCTAAATGCAGCTGGGCCAGTTTAAGAAAAATAAATGGGCCGGCAAAACCCTCTAAATTAGCTCCTTTAGGATCAAGGTTGGAACAGGCAGAATGGCAACAAAGGCATTCCAGGCAGCTCAATAGCTTAACCAGCCCACCGGGTATCCTAACAGGATCGAAATGCGGGCTGACATTAACCAGCCCAAACCCGGCAGCCGCTTCACCTCTATTTGCTGCGTAATATATACTTTGTTCCTTTAAAAAAGCATCTAGGGGGTTTCGATCTACAACCAGATCCCGCACCAACGGCAAATTTGCCAAAGGCTTTATATTTATTTCTTCTGCCCTGATAAAGGCAGTGCAGGCCAGGACAGGCCGTTCATTAACTATCATTCCGCAGAGAC
>PXBM01000090.1 GCA_003566935.1 Syntrophomonadaceae bacterium
AAACACCTGTAGCCAGAGTCTGCCGGATCATTGTTATGCTGATCATAGCGCTCCTTTTCCATTTCTGCATCCAGCTGATCTTCATAAGCCATCATCACTGAATGGCAGTTAGCACATCGGTAATAGTTTTTATCCCTGAAGCACATATAATGTTTTGCAATCGATCTGCACAGGGCACATTTAACTTCCTTTAGCATATCTATACCTTTTATAACTGCTCAGCTATATTCAATTGCACTTGCCTGCTTAATAAAACTACGCTCACTTAAATATTCTTAAACAGGCTGGACAGTTAATAACCTTTGTAAAATAGCGGTCCCCGCAAATCATTTGAGGGGACCGCCCGTTAATAATTCTACTTTTCTATTTTGTCCTATTCCTTCCAGGCTACGATACGGCCCCAGCAGGATGCAAGTTCCATCCCTTTTTGCAGGAAGCAACCGATGTAGTAACGTCCTCCAGGCAAATTATTCATCTCATTACCCAGGTTTTCAGCATGAACTACCCCGTGCGGGAAAAGATTAAGATGCATATCCTGGTAGTACTTATCAAGCGGATACATTTCATCCCAATCCTTACCGTATTTGTCGATCAGCTTCTGGTTTGCTTCTTCAAAGGTCTTGGGGTGGAAAATTCGCTGAATGGTGTTCATAGGATGCTCCATGGCTACACAGTCTACGCCGAGCCACTTGATCTTCTTCTTCAAGCACCACTCGGCAAAATCAGGTGAAGGGCCTGGATGTCTGATCATATACCTAAATTCATCAGAGTCTTCCTCGGCCCAACCGTACTTGCCGTAACCGGTTTTAATAAGAAGAATATCACCCTCTTTAACATCAACAACCGATTCAATCATCTCCGGGCTGTAAACGCTTGTATCGCTAACCATCTCGGAAATATCGGCAATGGCACCTTCACCAACCCAGAAATCAAGCGGCGTTTCACCAATTGTTTTGCCGGCAGCATGGAAATGAGGCTCGCCGTCCATATGAGTTGCAATATGAAAACTGCACTTACAGTGGGCATTATTACGGCCAAGACCGAAATACTGACCACCAACCCGCTTGGTATACCCTACATTTAGCGGGATGTAGTTTGCCCACTGTGGGGTCTGAACACTGAAAGGAACAGAAAGGTCATAGATCTTGGAGTCATTCATCTTAGCGAAGAAGTCATCATCGCTCATACCTTCAGGAGCCTTAAGGGCCGCTACCCTTGACCAGGCTGATTCAACTTCAGAAAAAGGCAGGGCACCGATGAAAACCCAGGACCGCTGGTTATTCAGCTCATTAAGCTGACCACCAAGAGACTCAACCAGCAGCAGCCCGGCTTTTGGCATAGTCTTATGGGTTAGCGCGTAATAGTCATCAACTGGGAACATTTCATCCCAGGTCTTACCATGGGTCTTTTTCAGCTTTGCCTCAGCTTTCTGAAACTCACGGTCGTGCATGTACCGAATATTAGTATTCATCGGGTGTTCTGCACAGCCACAGTCAACACCAATTACTTTGAGCTTTTTCTCCAGGGCCCACTCAAAGAATCCCGGAGCTGGACCAGGATGACGAACCAGGTATGAAAACTCCTTGTTCTCAATCCCACCCTGGCAGCTGAGGTTTTCACAGTCAGGTTGATCATAAGTATACCTGTGATAACCGGTATTGATAAAGAGAATATCGCCTTCCTTGACTTTTACTTTCTTTTCTATCATTTCCGGGGTATATAGGCTGTAATCTGATACCTCATCTGAAATATCAGCGATAACAGCTTCACCGCTTAAATCTTCCAGGGGGATATCAGAAATATTCCGCATCCCGGAGTGAAAGGCAGTTGGCCCAACCAGGTGAGTCCCTGTGTTATTTGACCATTCAATCAACTGACCGTTTGCACCCTGTCCACCGTGATAAGAACCGGTTACCCGCTTAAAAAAATGAACCTGAAGCGGCATTTCACCGGGCCATGGTGGCGTGAAAATGCTCAGGGGCTGGTTTAAATCATACCACTTCGCTTTACTAAGCAGTTCAACAGTATTTTTACTCATGGCAACCTCCCATTTATTATGTTTATATTATAAAATCGCTTAAGTCGATTTTATCCTATAAAAAGTATAGCAACAATAGTTTAGAAATGTCAATCAGTATAAAATTATGCTTATATCTATAATATATATTACACACTGCCCTAGTTATTCCTTTAGAGCAACATGACAAATAGAAGGCCCTGTTTTGTAAAAACATAACATTACGATTAAAAAAAGCGGCTTAACCGCATTATTGCTAATACAGTTAGCCGCTCTATATAAGTGGGACAAGGGGACAGGTTCCTTATCTCACCCACCAACTAAAGCAAGAGGATACTTAAGAAATACCCTCTATGTACTTATTCAGCTCAGCTTCGATTTTGTCATCTAAAGCCGGGGCCTGGTACTCCTGTAAAACTGACTTGCAGTATTCATGAGCTCTTTGTGCTGTATCAGTTAGTTCTTTAGCGCCGGCATAGTTCTCCCTGGCGCTGATAAATGGTATGCGCATATCTTTCATATGGCTGAATGTATGCATATCGGCGATGTAGTTTCCTCCACTGCCAACATTGATAATAGTATCAACAGCAAGGGTATCTTCATTGATTGGGAATCCCTCACCATAGGACTTAACTATACCAAGCATTTCGTCATCAATAACAAACTTTTCATAAGACATGGTCATATAGTTTTCCAGCAATCCAACTGAATGGAGCATAAAGTTAATACCGCCCATTATCGAGGTTAACAGCACCATCATAGATTCAAAACCGCTCTGGGAGTCAGGAATTAGTGCATCGGTAAGCGACCCGCCTCCTCTTGATGGCAGACCATAAAACCTGGCCAGCTGAGCTATAACAGAAAACATTTTAACCGACTCAGGACTGCCAATGGCAAGGTTGCCGGTTCTCATATCAACAACGCTTGATGCAGATCCAAAAACAACCGGTGTGCCGGGGTTAATTAACTGGGCCAGGACAACTCCTGAGAGAATCTCTGCAGACTGCTGAACCAGTGAGCCGGCCAGGGTAACTGCAGATGTAGTTCCGGTCATGGCCAATGCGGCAATGATTACAGGTTGATTATTGCGGGCATAGACCATCAAAGCATCCAGCATACGAGGGTCAAATTGCAGGGGACTGTTGGTATTAATCAGCGAGATTAAGGCCGGGTTTTTTCTGACCTTATCAACTCCACCAAAAATAATACCTGCCATTTCGAGGCTTTCCTGCGCTTTTTTGCTACCCATGGCGCTACCCATCAGGCACTTGTCAGTGTACTTAACTGCGGCTTGCAGCATCCTGGCGTGTCTGAGATTATCTGGTATATCATTAGGCTCAACCAGAACCCCTCCTACTACATCCAGGCTGGCACTGTTACCGGCCAGCTTAGTGAAGGCAACATAGTCATCATAGTTGGCATTTCTTCTCTCATTCTGCACATAATCCATGACATAGGGTGATCCATAGCCCGGAGCATGGACAGTTTTATTTCCTCCAACAACAACAGTGTTCTCAGGATTTCTGGCATGCAGGGTAAATTCTGAAGGAGCCAGGGCCACCTGCTCCATCACCATCTCAGGAGGGAAATACACTTTTTCCCCTTCTACCTTTGCTCCACCTTTTTTCAGGATTTCCCGCACTTCTTCAGAGTGAAATTCAACACCATTTTTCTCCAAAACAGACAGGCTGGCCTGGTGTATCTTCTCAAGTTCTTCCTCTTTCAGGTAATTCAGGGCTTGCATTTCGCGGCTAATCATTTTTATTCACCCTTCCTTAGTTAAAGCCATCAATACATATTAAACCAGTTTATCCGCCCTGGCTGCTTTCAGGTAATTCATGGCGTAAGGATCCAGGTTTAAAATAACTTCTGCTGCTTTTACCAGGCTCATTTTCTTCTTGTCAAGGGGATCAACTATTGCTGAATCCATACCTCTACCCATTGCCAGAACTATAAAAGCCTGGTTTAAAAGAGCACGATGTGGTAATCCGAATGAAATATTGCTCAAACCGCTGGTGATATGCGCACCGGTTCCCAGCTTGGCAATTCTTTCAATCGCGTCAAGAGCCTGCGGACCATACTCGCCATTAACACTTACTGGCTTAATCAGGGGATCCAGGAATACCTTGGTTAGATCAATGCCATCTTTGTCCAGATCATCTAAGAGCACTTTTGCAACTTCAAGCCGATCATCTGCTGTTTCAGGCATACCTTCATCACTCATGCAAAGAGCAACAACAGGGGTCCCGGCTTCTTTTACAAGAGGAACCAGGGCATTGTAGCGCTCTTTTTCCAGACTGATCGAGTTAATCATCGGGGTACCTTTGTGAATTTTCAGAGCTGCCTCTAAAGCTTTCGGATCAGGACTGTCCAAAGCCAACGGCTTACTAACAACTTCCTGCACTTTTTCTACTAACCAGACGAGATGCTTAGCTTCATCATGCACATATGCACCTGCGTTAACATCGATGTAATCTGCTCCCGCTTCTTCCTGCTTAACAGCAAGTTCCTGAATGTACTTTACGTCCTGCTCATCAATCGCTTTCTTGATCGCCTTACGGGTTGAGTTAATTAATTCGCCAATAATAATCATTGTTTTCTTTACCGGTTTAAGCCGGTATCCAACCT
>PXBM01000088.1 GCA_003566935.1 Syntrophomonadaceae bacterium
AAACTTGCTTCAGATTGGGACAGCTACCTGGCCGGGCTGAAGAAAAAGCAGCGCCATGAAGTGAGGCGAAAATTGCGCCGCCTGGAAGATGAGGGAGGATCTTATTCTTTTCGAGTCATTGAACAGCCCCGGGAAATAGAAGAATTTTATCCTGAATTTATAGAACTTTTTAAACAGAACCCTGAAAAAGCTGATTTCTTTAACGAACAAATGTCCAGCTACTTTAAATCTCTCCTTGCAAATACTGCCGAGGACGGGTTGGTCCGTTTTGGCCTGCTAGAGTTGGAAGGTAAAACAGTCGCTGCAGTCCTTTACTTCGATTATGATAACTGTATTTATTTATATAACAGCGGGTATAACTCAGATTATCACAATCTTAGTGCAGGATTGTTGTCAAAAGCCCTTGCTATCAAGCATAGTGTGGAGCAGGGTAAAAAAACATTTGACTTCCTCAAAGGAGAAGAAGTCTATAAAAGCCGTCTTGGCGGTAAAGGTATACCAATATATAAGGTCATTATAAAGATCAAATAAAAAGTGAAAAAGGTGTCGGAGTTAATTTTCACTTTAGGGGTGAATTAGATGATGCGGATGGCGTTTTTGAGTCTGCATAGCTCGCCGGTGGGGAAGGCCGGGAGTAAGGATACCGGTGGGATGAGTACTTACCTGCGCGGGCTTTCCGGTGCGCTCGGTGAAATGGGGCATGAGGTAGATCTATTTACCAGGGTGACTGGTCCGGATGAGGCGGAGGTGAAGACCCTTTCTCCGGGGGTCCGCCTGGTATCAGTTGACGATGGTGCCGGCCCGCTCTCTAAAAATGAATTATATCCGCACCTGCCCGCAATGGTAGATGCCATTAAGAAGTTCTGCCGCACTGAAAATATTTCCTTTGATCTAATCTTTAGCAACTACTGGTTATCCGGGTGCGTGGGACGGGAACTAAGTAAAGGCTGGCAGGTTCCTCACCTGGTTATGTTTCATACCCTTGGCCGGGCCAAAAACGAAGCCTGCCGGGAAGAAAGTGAACCGGGTCTTCGCCTTGCAGAGGAAGAAAAACTGGCCTGCTCCAGTGACCAGATCATTGTCGCCGCTCCCCTGGAAAAGGAACGGATCATCAATTACTATTCACTCCGGAAAGACAATGTTAAAGTAATTCCCTGCGGAGTTGACCGTCAGCTCTTTCACCCTCTGAGCCGTCCTGCCGCCAAAGAGGAAACAGGTCTTACAGGAAATAAAGTAATTCTTGCCATAGGCAGAATTGAGCCGGTTAAAGGTTATGAGCTGCTGATCAGAGCAGCTGTGCTCCTGCCGGCTGAGGATAAGGTTAAGGTAGTGATTGTCGGTGGAGACGTAAAGAGCGAGATTCAGGTTGCTCACCTGAAAGAGCTTGCCGCAGATCTCGGTATTTCCAATCGAATCATCTTTTCCGGGCTTGTAGAGCACCAAAAGCTTCCCCTGTACTATAATGCTGCTGATGTCACCGTTATTCCTTCATATTACGAAAGTTTTGGACTGGTTGCCCTTGAATCATTAGCCTGCGGCACCCCGCTTGTCGCCGGATCAACCGGTATATTTCCCGAACTGCTAAAGCCCTATACTAAAAAAACTGCCGAACTTCTTACCAAAAAGAAAAGCCCCGGAATTCTGCTCGAAAACCGCATCTCTTCAGCCTGGGCGGAAGCTATCCGCATTTGTTATATTCATCATTCTACCCCACTCGATTCTTCAGTCATTAATGATATTCTGGCTACCTATAACTGGCGGACTGCGGCCCTTAGTTTTATCCGTCTAATTCAAGAACTACATACTAAATAAAGCTTAGCTTACAGTCCTGGCTTTCAGGGCAAATGAATCATTGCACACTTAGTATCAATGAAAATTATTTGAAATAAGCGCAAGAGTATAGTTTAGATGGCCGCAATACTTTAATTCGGTCAAACATTGTTTATTAGCTATTGCCTTCAGGTAATGTTTGCTGAAACCGATCTTCCTCATCAAAAACTGCTATGAGGATGCTCAAAACATAATAAAGGAACCAGCCTGTCATATTCCTTGATTCTCCGGTTACTTTAGATCTATAATATTTAATAGTGATATTTTAAAGAAAGGATGATTGAAGTTGGATTTTGCTTTTCTCTACAGCGCCATCATTACTAGTGGCGCTAAAGTTTTACTCGCCCTCTTGGCACTAATAATCGGACTGAGAGTAATCCGCTTTATAGCTAACACCACATCAAACCGGCTGGTTAAAGCCGAATTTGATCCCACCCTGCGGCCCTTCCTGGTTAATGCATTCAGGATTAGCCTGCAGGTCCTGCTCATTGTTTCAGTCGCTTCGATGCTCGGCGTTGCCATGACTTCCTTTATTGCTGTAATCGGGGCGGCCGCCTTTGCTGTCGGCCTGGCCCTGCAGGGCAGCCTGGCCAATTTTGCCGGCGGGGTATTGATCCTGCTCCTGAAACCTTTTGAAGTCGGAGATTACATTGACGCGGCCGGACAGGCCGGCACGGTAAAGGAGATCCAGCTATTCTATACCCACCTGGACACACCCGACAACAGGCGGGTTATTGTTCCCAACGCATTATTATCAAATGCCAGTGCCACTAACTTTAGTGCAAACCCCACCAGGCGCATCGATTTTGTTTTCGGGGTTGGTTATAATGACAACATAAGTCAGGTTAAATTAATTCTCAGGGAAATTGCCGATAAACATCCCCTGATTTTTGATGACCCGGAACCGCAGGTTGTTTTAGCAGAACATGGTGACAGCGCGGTAATCTTTTACCTACGTGTCTGGTGTGCCCGGGAAAACTACTGGAATATATATTTCGAAATTCAGGAAAAAGTAAAAATGACTTTCGATCAGTCTGGAATTACCATTCCTTACCCGCAGACCGAAGTCCATCTTAATCAAAAATAATAGGCGGTAATTGTAATGAACAAACATCAAAAAAAAGAGCATGAAAAAATGGATATAGTTGTTATTAGCCCTCACCCGGATGATTCGGAGTTTGGAACATCCGGTTCTGTTGCCCGTTGGGTTAAAGAGGGCAAAAGAGTTGCCTACGTTATCTGTACAGGAGGAGAAAAAGGGACCAGCGATCCAGCGGTTGATCCCAAGGAACTTGCCAGGACAAGAAGAAGAGAGCAAAGAGCTGCGGCAGACCTGCTGGGGGTAAGTGAAGTAATCTTCCTTGGTTATGAAGATCAGACCCTGGAAGATACACCTGAGTTTCGCAAAGACATTGTTCGCTGGATCCGCGCTTTCCGGCCGGATACCCTTGTTACGGCCGATCCTTACCGACGTTATGTCTGGCACCGTGACCACCGCATTACCGGTCAGGTTGTGCTCGATGCCGCCTTTCCTTATGCCCGCGATCATCTCTCCTATCCCGAACTGCTTGATGAGGGATTGGAGCCTCACAAAGTCAAAGAGATTCTGCTCTGGGCCAGCGAAGATCCCGACTATTTTTCAGATGTTACGGATACTTTTGAAACTAAACTGGCTGCCCTGCAGTGTCACAAGAGCCAGGTTGGCGGACACCATTTTCCCGCGATTGAGCAGTGGCTGCGCCAGCGGGCCGAAGATGCTGCCCGTGACCAGGATTTCGAACTGGCTGAAGCATTTCACCGGGCGGAAATTCCCTGGTAGAAAAGCGCAATGCCGGTAAACCTGTTAAATATATAACTTTACCAGGTTACATCTCCGCACAGGTTGTCATCGTAACCACTTTTCAGAAAAGCTTCGATCAGTTTTCTTTCCCTGCCGATGGTAGTAGAGTCTCCATGTCCCGGCAGGATTACTGTATCATCTGGTAGGGGTAAAAGCTTCTCCTGGATTGATGCCAGGGCCTGCCTGAAATCATCGGGAGTGGCAGTTTTACCAGGACCACCGGGGAAAATTGCATCTCCGGACAACAGGTAGTTTTCTGCCCTGAAGCAGATACTGCCAGAGGTGTGCCCGGGCAGATATAAAACTTCCAGTGTAACATCACCGCACTCTACAATATTGCCATCCTGAAGCAGACGATCCGGCTTTACCGGAAGAGTTCCGGCATCATCAGTATGGGCTGCCAGCGGTGCATCCAGTTCGCTGTAAAGTTCTTCCAGGGCCATTAAATGGTCCATGTGGCCGTGCGTGATTAAAATACCCTGCACGCTGGTGCCCTTTAACTTTTTTTTAATCAAATCTGCATCACCCGGTGCATCGATTAAAACACTTTCCCGGTTACCTTTACTAACCACAACATAAGCATTAGTTCCGAAAGGTTCACTTTCCAACCGGAACAGTTCCATTTTTTCAGTTTCTGCAATCACCTCAAAATCTTTACCCATTCTTATGACCTCCTTATATAGGGTTATAAAATTATTTTACTATGGTTTTAAATTTATTTCACTATTTGCTTCCGATACGTTATAATATTTCCTGTGAAGATACTGTCTTTATCTTAATATTTAACCATATTAATTAACGCAGGAAGAGGGATCTGGTAATGTCTAAAGCAAAAATTGCAATTGTCGGTGTGGGTAACTGCGCCAGCGCCCTGGTTCAGGGCATCCATTACTATCGTGATAACAATGAAGCGGAAGCGGTCGGTTTAATGCACTGGAGTATCGGTGGTTACCGGCCTTTTGATATTGAAGTTG
>PXBM01000146.1 GCA_003566935.1 Syntrophomonadaceae bacterium
AAAATTCTTCTTCCTCCAAAACTGGTAGATATAATACGCAATTTTCCAACAGAAAATGTGGATCTGAAGATTAATTGGGATAATTATCGTCTCGATATTTCAGGTGGTTCCGCTAATTTCCATTTGTACGGTTCAGATCCCGAAGATTATCCAAGCACCTTCGATTCTGCTACTGGAGAAGGTCAGGTAATTACTATAGATCAATCTATATTAAAAAAAATGCTTAGATCTGTTATATTTGCTGCCTCCAATGAGGAAACAAGACCCGCTTTCAATGGTGTCCTTTTTACTTTAAAAAAAGGATCCTTTTCTCTTACAGCATCGGATACTTACCGGCTGGCAATTAAAGAAATCAGGGACAACAGCTGGTCAATTGAAGAAAAATTATCTTTAGCACCGGCCCGCTCAATGAGAGAATTGCTACGTCTTTTAGGTGAACAGCCTGTTAACATATCTATAAATCAAGAATCAAGTATTATTGCTTTTCAGATAGAGCAGGTCTTTTTTGCTACAAGATTGCTTGAAGAAAAATTTCCTGATGTCAGCGGGGTTATTCCTAAAGAATATAAAACCAGGATAAAGGTCAATAAGAAAATATTTGAGGAAACCGTAAGCCGGGCATCACTTCTTGCTGAAGGAAAAAATCAAGCTGTTAATCTGATAGTTGATGAAGATCAGCTTGAGGTAAAAGTATCCGGACAGCAAGGCAGTATGGAAGATCTTTTATCAGCTGATGTTGAAGGTGAGCAAATAGATGTTTTTGCAAATACCAGGTTTGTGCTTGATGTTTTAAAAATTATAGATGATGATAATGTTATTTTAGATTTTCATGGTGATGGAGGACCAATTATATTCAGGCTAGCTGACGATCAAAGTTACCTGTACCTGGTTCTGCCGATTAAAAAAGTAAATTAGACTTTGGGGGTCACTATTTGTATTATATTGATTCTTTGCTGGTTAAAGGATTTAGAAACTATAATCAACAGCACCTTCATTTCAACCCCCGTATAAATATCCTGGTCGGTGAAAACGGACAGGGCAAAACTAATCTTATTGAAGCAATTTATTACCTGACAGTGACCCGCTCATTTAGGACCAATCGTGATCAGGAATTGGCAAACTGGCATGATAATTATTTTTACATTAAAGGCACATTTGTGAAAAATGATTTTAAAGACGAGTTACAGGTTACTTATCGTTCAGGCAAACCTCTTACTGTAAAATTAAACCAGGATAATTTAAACCGCTTTGATCATCTTCAAAAATATCCGGTTGTTGTTTTCAGCCCGGATGATTTAATGTTAATAAGAGAAGGACCTTCAGTTCGCAGGCGTTTTTTAAACTTGGAAGCATCAAGGCTAAGTCCGATATATTTTAGCGAATTACGAGCTTACCAGAAGGTACTGCAGCAGCGCAACAGCCTTTTAAAAGAAAATTATAATAATAGGCAGACATTGGGGCGGCGAATTGAACCCTGGAATGATTCACTTGTTTCACTTGGAACCAATATTATTCAAGCCAGGGTGAAAATAATAAAGGCACTGGAAAAGGAAACAAAAATATTTTTTGAACAAATGACCAAAGCAAATGAAACCCTAACCCTTGACTATGCCTGCGGTTTTGATTACAGTGAAGGACAAAAAGAAACAAGGAACAATTTTTTATCGCTACTGTCATCCAAGTATGAGACGGAATTAAGAAGAGGATCCACACAGGTCGGCCCGCATCTGGATGATATGAAAATATTAATCAATGGCTATGATACGAGAAAATATTCCTCACAGGGTCAAAAAAGAACAGCAGCTCTGGCTTTAAAGATGGCAGAAGTGAGTTTATTTAAAAAAATACACGAGAACTGGCCTATTATCCTGCTGGATGATGTTTTTTCCGAGTTTGATCAAAAAAGAAAGCAGTATTTTCTTGATTATTTAATAAACAATACAGGACAGTGCTTTATAACCACGGCGAGCGATCTTAATGAGATAATTAATAATTTACAAAGTGAGTATAAAATTTTTACTGTATTTCGGGGGAGCATAACAAATGAAAACAGTGGGCCCGGTTATTGAAAATCTTCTTCGCAGCTATAACTTATGGCAGGGTTATAAACAATTCCTGGTTGTTGATAAATGGGATGAAGTTGTGGGCAGTGAGTTATCTGCTTTTACCAGGGCGGAAAGTATTAGTAACGGGGTTCTAAGAGTTGCTGTAAAGGATTCTGTATGGGCTTATCATCTGACAATGCTAAAACCAGGCCTGGTAAAGAAATTAAATGAATTTGTTGGATCGAACGTGGTAAAGGACATTTTCTTTAAAATAGAACCCTTTGAAAAGAAGGAAAATGCTGATTAATATGTAATTGTATTATAGGATTGGATAAATTTTGTTGCTAAACTGCTAAGACTACCTTATTTAATTCGGGAGGAACCATGTTTGTTCATATTGGGGGAACACAAATAGTTTTCAACAATGAGTTGATTGGGATTTTTAACCTGGATAATGAAGAAAGTGAAATTAACAATGAATTTTTAAATACTCCGTCCAATCATCCGACCAGCATTCTTTCAGGCTCTGAAAGACATAAGTCATTTGTAGTTACTGACTGGAAGGTTTATATTTCTCCTATTTCGCCCCTAACCCTTTCCAAGCGTAGAAATATCTCGAAATAGAGCTTGAGAGAGTTTGTTTCTATAAAACATGCTATAATAGTTTTTAGTTTTAGCAGATAATATTGTTGTCCGAGGTGGAAAATGAACAAGAAAAATAGTCAAGAATATAGCGCTGAACACATCCAGGTTCTGGAAGGTCTTGAAGCAGTCAGGCTTCGTCCAAGTATGTATATCGGGTCAACTTCCAGCAGGGGACTTCACCATTTAATTTTTGAAGTGGTTGATAATAGTATTGATGAAGTTTTAGCCGGTTATTGTAAGCAGATAAAAGTAATTGTTAATGAAGACAACAGTGTTACGATCACTGATGATGGTCGGGGCATTCCCGTCGAGGAACATCCGGTTGAAAAAAGGCCGGCTGTCGAAGTTGTCTTAACCATGTTGCACTCAGGTGGCAAGTTCAACAATGACAGCTATAAGGTTGCCGGCGGACTGCACGGTGTGGGTATTTCTGTTGTTAATGCCTTATCAAAGTGGCTTGAAGTCGAGGTTTACCGGTCCGGATCAATCTATCACCAGCGTTATGAAAACGGAAATATCGCGTCGCCACTTACCACCAGGGGCAGTATCAGTAAGACCGGGACCAGGATCACTTTTATGCCGGACAGCGAAATATTTGATAGCATTAATTTTGATAATGAGGTTATTGTCCAACGGCTGCGAGAGCTCGCTTTTCTCAATAAGGGAACAAAAATTGATTTTAAAGATATGCGCGGCGGGCGTAGTGAAAAATTTAAATACGACGGCGGCCTGGTTCAGTATGTAGAATTTTTGAACCAGGGCAAAGAAACTGTTCCCCCCGAGCCAATTTATTTTCAGAAGGATGTTGATAACGTCCAGGTTGAGTTGGCCATGCAGTACCATGCCGGCTATGCAGAGGTTCTGTACTCATATGCTAATAATATCCATACCCACGAGGGCGGAACTCATGAATATGGTTTCAAGGTATCATTAACCAGGCTAGTCAATGATTTTGCCAGGAAATTTGGCGTGTTGAAGGAAAACCAGGGTAATCTTTCCGGTGAGGATATTCGGGAAGGTTTGACTGCTGTTCTCAGTGTTAAACTGCTTAACCCGCAGTTTGAGGGGCAAACAAAAACTAAACTTGGCAATAGTGAAATTCGCAGCGCAGTTGATAACATTTGTTACGAAGCTGTAGAAGCCTATCTTGAGCAAAATCCTTCTGTGGCCAGGAGAATCATTGAAAAATCAATCCGCGCCTCCCGGGCCAGGGAAGCTGCCCGCAAAGCCAGGGAACTAACCAGGCGTAAAAACGCACTGGAGATTAGTAACCTGCCTGGCAAGCTGGCAGATTGCACTTCTAAAGATCCTGCAGAAAGTGAGATGTTTCTTGTTGAGGGTGACTCTGCAGGTGGTTCAGCGAAGCAGGGCCGGGACAGGCGGTTTCAGGCCATCCTTCCATTGCGCGGGAAAATTCTTAATGTTGAGAAAGCCCGCCTGGATAAAATTTTAGCCAATGAAGAGATCAGGGCCCTGATAACTGCCCTTGGAACCGGTATTGAAAGCGAGTTTGATATTAAAAAAGCACGTTACCAAAAAATAATTATTATGACTGATGCCGATGTTGACGGCTCTCATATTAGGGTGCTACTGCTGACCTTTTTCTACCGTTTCATGCACCAACTTATTGATAGCGGCTTTATTTATATTGCCCAACCGCCTCTCTACCAGGTTAAGAAAGGGAAGAGAGAACAATACCTCTTCCGTGAAGAAGAATTAACTCCACTGCTTGATGAGTGGAACCGGGAAGGCGGATTCAGTATCCAACGCTATAAAGGTCTTGGTGAGATGAACCCTGATCAGCTATGGGAAACAACCATGAACCCCGAAAGCAGGATTATTAAGAGGGTTGAACTGGTTGATGCTGTGAAAGCGGACAATATATTCGGGGTATTAATGGGAGATAAAGTTGAACCCCGCCGGCAGTTTATAGAAGAAAATGCCCG
>PXBM01000163.1 GCA_003566935.1 Syntrophomonadaceae bacterium
CATGGGTACTTCCACTAACCCTGTGTTATTAACATCACCGACCAGTGAGAAAACCTTGGTGCCACTTGAGCCATTCCAGGGATTTTCCTTGACTTCACCGGTGCCTATATCGGCAAACCAGCTGGCACCTTTTAGAATAATTTCAGGTATATTAGCCCAGGTTTCAACGTTGTTTAAAACGGTGGGTCTGTCACGGTAGCCATATTCAGTATTGTGAATATACTTGGCCTTAGGCTCTCCGGCTTTACCGGACATGGATGCCATCAGGGCTGTTGATTCACCGCAGACGAAAGCACCTGCTCCCCGGTGAATATGAATATCGAAGGAAAAATCAGTGCCCATGATTGAATCACCAAGCAAACCTCTTGAGCGGGCCTGCTCAAGAGCCTTTTCCAACCTTTCCATGGCCAGCGGGTATTCCTTGCGGATGTAGATGAAACCCTCTTTAGCCTGCAGGGCTTTAGCAGCAATAAGCATCCCTTCGATTACCGAATGTGGATCAGTTTCTATAATGCTGCGGTCCATGAAAGCTCCGGGATCACCCTCGTCAGCGTTACAGACTATGTAGGATGGTTCTTCCCTTTCTTCCATCGCCTTTTTACAGGACTGCCACTTTACACCGGCCGGGAAACCGCCACCGCCGCGGCCCCTGATACCTGATACAGTCACTTCTTTTATAATTGCATCTGAATCCATTTCCAAGGTTTTGGCCAGTGCTTTATAGCCATCGCGGGCAATATAGTGGTCAATATTTTCCGGGTCAATCAATCCTTTATTGCGCAGGGCAATTAACTGCTGTTCGGTGAAAAATTCAATTTCATCCATGCTGGTATAGGTTTGTTCTGTTTGAGGATCTTTGTATAAAAGCTCCTCTACAATATTACCACCAAGGAGGTGATCATCTATGATTGAGCCTATATCTTCCATACTTACTTTTTGATAGAAAACACCCTGGGGCTGAACAACTACAATTGGACCGACAGCACAAAAACCGTTACAGCCGGTTTTAACAACCAGGTAATCATTATCCAAACCGCGTTCTTTTAGCTCTTTTTTCAGGGAGTCGTGAATGTTCAAGCCTTTGGCCGATACACAGCCAGTGCCGGTGCAAACCATCAGGGCGCCCTTGTAACGGGCCCTGTTTTCTTCCTCCCTCGCTTTAATCATCTCAAGAGAGTCGCCATTTAATTTTTCCAGCCCGACATCAGCCGGCTTTTCTGACTCTTGGTGTTCGGCGCTTTCTGCTTTGTAATTTTTAAGGATTTTCTCTACATCCATAGCCTGGACATTTCCGATTACTTCATCACCAATTTTAATAACCGGGGCAATGCTGCAGGCACCCAGGCAGCGAACTCCTTCAAGGCTGTATTTGCGGTCATTAGTTGTTCCCCCATCTTTTATGCCAAGAGCTCTTTCAAAAGAGCTCAGCACATTCTGTGCTCCCTTAACATGACAGGCGGTACCCAGGCAAACCTGGATCATGGTTTCACCCTTTGGTTCAAGGCTAAAAGACTTATAGAATGTAGCGATATGGTAAACCGTAGCTTTTGGAGTACCGGTATGTTCTGTAAGCAGATCTATGGCAGTTTTTGAAATATGTTTGAAGCGATCCTGGATATCCTGCATCATTTCAATTACATACTCGGGGTCGCTTCTCCACTTTTGAATAATGGCCTTAATTTCATTAATATCTCCGGTCTCTTTCTGGATAGAAATCTTCTTCGGAGTTACACGGCTGGCAACCTTATTTTCCTCTATCCGCCATGAGGGGGTATAGTTTCGATTTTTGATAACTATAGCTTTAAGGTTTTTGTTGCGGAATACTGTGCCTACTCCACCTCTGCCGGCCTGTTTCAGGCGGACAGCATTGCGGCGCCAATCCCAGAAAGAGAAGTTTAAGACACCGATCCTGGTATGTTCAGCAGCCCTGCCTGCGGAAACTACGGCAATATTTTTCTTGTCCATATCGCTGTTTGTATACATTTCAGTCAGCTCTTCGGCAGCCAGGTGTGAATCCACGTTTTCTTCCGGTGCAGTTTCAATTGTTATTTTACCTTTCACGGCATCTATAAGGATTATCGAATCTTCAGCTGCTTTGCCTACTACTTTAAGTGCGTCAAAACCAGCAAACTTAAGGTAGGGGCCGAAGTAACCGCCTACGTTGCTATCGATGATCAGGTTGGTAAGCGGTGAAATCGTGGTAATCAGGGTTTTCCCTGAGCCGGGAAATGAGGTTGTTCCACCAAGTGGTCCTGAGGAGAAGCAGATCGGGTTGTTGTTACTGTCCCACTTAGTATCCCTGTCTATTTCCGGCAGGGTCAGCCAGAGGTCGAATCCCTTACCGCCAATCCAGAGATCTTTCATCTGCTGGGTTACCTCTGAAGTGGTTATTTCATTCTTATCAAGATCAATTCTTAATACTCGATCGGCATACCCCCTGTTCAGGGTGGCAATTTCAAATGCCGACTCAGCTAATACTTTGTGGTGTTCCTTCATTTTCTTAATATCGGACATATTTACTCCCTCATTCTTAGTATGGTATATCTTTTTACTGCCGCTGTAATATATTCTTTATTTTGTTGTTCTGTTCCTGCAAAATTATTTTAATAGATCATTATTGGTGATGATCTCATTGATATCGCACTTTGCACCGGATAGATAGATTTGTCATTATTTCTCACGTTTTAATAATTTATGGTAATCATCCATGGTATCGATGTCTGCAAGGATAGAACTGTCTTCAGTTTCGACATAACTAACCTGGTATTCTTCTAGCTGTTTAAAAAGAAATCTACCCCCTTCATCACCTTCCAGACCTAATAGTACCGGCCAGGTACGGCGATCAAAAATTATGGGATTGCCGCGCTGGCCTTGATAGAGCGGTGCCGTAATAAGTTTGAAAGAGGACTTGTATTGATCGATTATTTTTTTGTAAAGGTACGGTGTCACCTCGGGTTGATCGCCCAGGACGAACATTACTCCCTGAATCGAGCTGCTCACAGTCATTAATCCCGCTTTTAAAGAAGTGGACTGGCCATCGGCATGTTCATGGTTTTCAACCAGGACATAGTCTGTATTGCTTAATTTCTCAATCCAGTCGGTGCCGGGTTTAACCACAACAATTATTTCATCAACTGCGGCATTTTTTACATTAGTCAAGGTCCTTTCCAGAATAGTATGCTGTTCAAAGGGCAGGCTAAGCTTCTCTTTTCCCATTCTACTGGCAGAACCGGCAGCCAAAACAACAGCTGTCACAGCCGGTGCCGGTTTTTCAGAGTCTAAATTGAAGATTGCCTTAAGCGGTTCCGAAGATTTCGCCTCTGCTCCCAGGAGGTAACGCGGGCGGATTGGTTGTTCTGATAAAGCCTTTGCTAAACTCAACATTACTGACGATTCCTGTTGGAGCAAATCAAGTTTGTTAAGGATACAAAATGCTTCGGCTTGAGGAGCCTGATTTAAAGCTAATTCAAGCATATTACTAAATATAAGCGCAAGTTTTTCTTCTGTTAACAATGAACCTATTTCAACTTTAATTGCCTTTGAAAGCTGCTGCGGGCGATGCACAGTTTGTTGTGTAAGGGATTTTCCAATAGCATCCGCACCTGCCAGGGCTATTACCAGTTCTGTGCACTCTGGTATTATGGGTTCATCAGGATTATAACCTTTCACAGGGAGCCTCCTGGAACCGTCGGCTTCAACCAAAATTGTAACCGGAAGCTCTTCTCTTAATTTTAATAGCTCAATTGAACTAATTCCTTCTATTTTATTTTCAGCAGTCAGATTGCTGCCATAAACAGCCAGATCATTGTTTGCAAAGTGATTTTCAAGCTTTTTTATAACATCCGGATCATTTTTAGCTGTAAAGTGAGTCAATTCAGGGAAAGGATAAAATTTTGTAGTAGTGGTAATAAGGACTTTTTGACCTGCTGAAGTTAAATCAGAAGCCAGTTTGGAAATAACAGTAGTTTTCCCCCCACCGCCTATAAAAGATATGACACCGGGAGGACTTGCAGCAAGCTCAAGGATAGATGCTAATTTCAATTGTTTCATAAGGGACCCCTAATCAATTTTAGCTCTGAAAAAACAGCGATCAAGGCATTCAAGACCTTTGCCTGTAGTAACGATACCTTTCCCACCCATAGGGCATTTTACTGCTGCCATTTTATTATAAGGGCAGGCAACCCAGCCAGGCTCGGCAAGCCTGTTATTGCCGCACTTTAAACATTTTATCTTATTACCTTTTATATCCAGTTCTTCGAGTTCTTTTATCTTTCCACACTGGTAACAGTATAAGTATTCAAGGGCATTATGATCATATATTTTATTGGCCTGTGTCATTTAGTTAACCTCCGAATGTTGCTCTTTAAGATTATTACTTCATTATAATTATAACATATGAACTAACAACACAGCCAGATAAAGGATCGTTTATCCGAACAAATTATGCAACTCTTCCGCTGGGACAGTATTAAAATTACTTAAAGTACCGGTGTAGAATAGCTTCAAGCACTCCTCCTCCAACGGCACGAGCTTTGTCGGATATTAAATGGCAATCAA
>PXBM01000124.1 GCA_003566935.1 Syntrophomonadaceae bacterium
AAAGAAAACAATACCCTTTTCAGGAAGAACAATTTAAAAAATTCTTGTTTGATGATGCACATTGTGCTACAATATTACGCGTGACAATTAAGAAAGCCGGGAGGGTTGAATAATGGCTAAAATTTGTGTGGTTTGCAGTAAAAGCAAAGCAACTGGTAATCAAATCAGTCACTCCAATATTAAGACCAAAAGAAGATGGCGTCCAAATATCCAGCGCATCAAGATTATTGTTAATGGTTCCCCCCGGCGGGTAAATGTTTGCAGCCGTTGCATTAAAGCCGGCAAAGTAAAAAAAGCTATTTAAGGAGTCATAAGTAATTTTAAATATTTGAAGGGAGCAGTTTGATAAACCTGCTCCCTTCTTTTATTAACTCTTTTCCTGAGCTAAAAAAGCAAATTAACCACGATCCAGGAAGTATTTTTTGCACTCATAAACCATATCGGCAATTTCCCGCTTGGGAGCATATGTATTGACCGGTTCATACTGGGATAATATGCGAATACCAGAATATGCTTTTGCCGCAGCTTCATCTTCAAGCGTTCCGGCAATAACTTCCTTTGCCCAGCTTTCCATCTTTGGAATCATTTCATAAATAAAGCAGCTGGTCATCGTCATCGCCAGTTTAGCTTCCTCACTCTCACCCTGGGCAAGCATTTTCTTCGCTCTTAAAAGTCCACTTTCCGCTGCAAATACTTCCATGGCCATATCTGCCAGACGGCAAAGAATCTCCTGTTCCTTGGTCAGCTCTTCGCCAAAACTCTGGGCAGCATTTCCTGCAGCCAGCAGGAATAATGTCTTCATGTTATTCAGGTAGAACTCTTCTCTTTCCGGTGTTCCTTCCGGAGCTTCAGCTTCTTTAGCCTGCTTCAAAGTTCCTCCAAGACCCATAACTGCTTCCATGAAGGGAACTTCCTGCTTCATAGCCTTGCGCAGAAGGGTTCCTGGAATAAGCATCCTGTTAACTTCGTTGGTTCCTTCAAAAATACGGTTAATACGGCTATCCCGGTAAGAACGCTCTGCCGGGTATTCCTGGCCGTAGCCGTATCCGCCAAAGATCTGCACTCCTTCATCAGCAATATAATCCATCGCTTCAGAGCACCAAACCTTCGATATTGAACATTCAATTGCGTATTCCTGAATTGCCTGCACGATATCGGAGCTTTCAGCGCCGCTTTCCTTTACTTCTTCAAGCTTTTCATCGATCATACCGCCAATGCGGTAAACAAGGCTTTCCATCAGGTAAGTAAGAATTGCCATGTTGGCAAATTTGTTCTTAATAATATTGAACTGTGCAATTGGCTGCTTGAACTGCACTCTTTGCAAGGCATACTCAGATGCAAATTCAATTACCTTTTTGCTGCCACCAACGCAGCCTGCGCCCAGCTTAAAGCGACCGATATTCAGAATGTTAAAAGCAACCTGGTGCCCTTTCCCTTCATGCCAGAGCATGTTTTCTACAGGTACTTTGCAGTTTTCAAAAATAACGCTGGTGGTTGAGGAACCTTTGATTCCCATTTTTTTCTCTTCGGGATCGATAGTAACGCCTTCAGAATCAGCATCCACGATAAACGAGGTAAATCTTTCTCCATCAATTTTAGCGTAAGTAACTATTACATCCGCCCAGGAAGCATTGGTAATATACTGTTTCGCACCGTTAAGAATGTAGTGTTTACCATCATCACTCAAAACAGCCTTGGTTTTACAATTAAGGGCATCGGATCCTGCTTCCGGCTCTGTAAGAGCATATGCAGCAATTTTTTCCCCGGTTGCAAGACCCGGCAAGTACTTTTTCTTCTGCTCTTCATTACCGAAATATACAATTGGTAAAGTTCCAATTCCGGTATGGGCACCAAATGCAGTAGCAAAAGAACCTCCGCATAATGATGCGTTTTCAGTTATGATCATTGTAGTAATCTTATCTGCTTCTTCTCCACCGTACTCTTCTGGTATGTCACTGCCCATTAATCCAAGTTCACCTGCTTCACGAAGTAAACCCAGGGTTACCCCTTCAGCCATCTCTTCGATTTCATCAATTTTTGGCTCAACCTGGTTCATCATGAAATCAGAGCTGGTTTTCTTGATCATCATATGGATATCATCAAAATCTTCGGGCGTAAAAACAGTATTTTCATCCACAGAACCAAGCAAAAAAGCTCCACCTTTAATCAAATCACTCATAACCTTATCACCCCTTATTTAGATAGTCAGGCAAAAAAAATACTTTTACCGTTTAATAGTTTCGATAGTTAAATTTCTTTCCCTGCTTTGTGAATATATTAACTTTCTTCAATTGTCTATTTATGATCTTGATTTGTCAATAAAGTAACAATCCTTAAAAATTGAACAAATAAACCTGCTTGCCTGTAAAACTGCTTTATGCTAAGATGTTTATAACAAGCCGAAGTGGCGGAACTGGCAGACGCACACGACTCAAAATCGTGCGCCCTCCGGGCATGTGGGTTCGACTCCCACCTTCGGCACCAAGAGGGCTGATCTTCAAAGATCGGCCCTTTTTATTTGTAACTACCCAGCCTTCTTATAAAACTTAGGCAAATATAAAGTGCAGGCATGGAAATGGCGGTGAAGCTAAACCGGTGCAATTATTTATATTTTTCCCCGCCATTTACATGCAAAAGAAGTTCCGGGTTAATAAAAAACCCGGAACTTCAACTTTTATATTTCAAATTAATAAGATTATCTTACTCAGCTTGATCGGCAAAAGCATAACCCTTCGCCGGTCCTGTACCTGCTGGAGTTCCAGCAATCCTTGAAAGATAAGCAGAACCAAGGGTTTTAAGATGATCATCCACACTATCAAAATAATTGAAGTGCTCCTGCTCATGTTCTATAATCATTTCAAAAAGCTTCATACTAATGCTATCTCCATTTTGACGACATACTTCCAGAAAACCGCTATATACCTCAATAGCTTCATCTTCCTGCTCCGCATCAAAGGGAAAGATATCTTCTACCTTCTGGCCTTTTTCAACCGGGCCAGCTAGCTCTGTGGTAGGCTCTCCACCTAATTCAGAGATTCTCTCGGCCAGGGCCTCAGCGTGCCTCATTTCATCAATGGCAATTAGTTTAACGTTTTTTGCCAGCTCACCTAAATCTTTATCATCCAGATAGTAGTGCTGATGCATATACTGGTGTATAGCCTGCAGCTCCATACCTTTAGCCTTGTTTAAAACCTCAATTACCTTTTTCTTTTTCTCTTCACGACTCATAAATTTTCCTCCTTTTTCGTTATATATCATTTATATTAGTACCTTAACATAGAACAAAGACGGCTACAAACAACAACAGGCTACCGGCCTGGAATTGTATTTTCACAGGGAACGTTAATCTGACACTTCCCGCAAACACTGTGATCATATCCAAATTGCAAGCGTAATTCTTGCAAATGATCTTCCACGCGTGTGTAATTGTTACAAACAGCTTTATCCTTACCTTCTTTCTTAATAGCACCAGAAGGACACCTTTTAACGCAGGCGCTGCAACTCTCATCAGTAAAGTACGGGCAATTCTCGAAAACTCCTCCTCCGCTTCTGATAGTTGCAGGAAAATACAAAGTAGTTATCAAGCTGCCAAAGCGCCCGGCAAGACCTTTCTCAGTGATAAGGCCCCTGTTCAGACCAAATGAGCCCAACCCGGCAGCGTAAGCAACGTGCCTTTCCGACCAATTGCTGCTAAAATTATCATAATCAGCAAAGTAATTCTCATGCAGAGCAGGAGCCACAGCTTTTCCGCCCATTTTTTCAAGTTCTCCGAGTAAAAACTTACGGATACTCTTGTTAAACTCTTCCCCTATGAACCGCGCATGCAACCATTTAACTGATGTTGGGGGTCCACCATAATTAGAAGACCTTATGTTTTCACTAAAGGGTAAGAAGTAAGATATAACTGTTTTTGCTTCAGGCAGCCATTCTTCCGGTAAGACATATAATGAGCCAATAACTTCCTCTTTTTTAAACTCCTTAAAAATAGGATCCTCAGCAGCAGCAAAGCCAATCAGCGGCTGCTCGAATATTTTCATTCCATCAGGCAATCTATTCGCGTATTCGTTATCAACATAATAATCAAGCGCTGTTTTTAGCGATGAAGTATCTAACACCATTATTCCTCCAAGTTAGTTGAATTGAAAAATAAATGCAAGCTATTCTTATATTTTCAACAAAACTTTCAGTTTCCCTGCTTATAGTTTAGTGAATTTATGAAATTAGTAGCTGCCTAGCTCGCTTCAGTTTTCTTAAGCAGGCTGGGCAGTACATAGCGATTTAGGTTGGGTATTTATTGAAATTAATTTATATTTGCTTGGACAGCAGATAATATTGCGTTCAGGATATTGCTGGGTTATCATAAGACAATGCAGGAGGTAACCTATGCCCTGGTATATAGCTTTGTCCGGTTCAATAACCATTATATTGGTGTGTATTTACAAGAAAGTAAATATTGGCCTGACCATGATTGCAGGTGCAATTGCTCTTGGGCTGTTTACAGTACTGCCGGCAGA
>PXBM01000078.1 GCA_003566935.1 Syntrophomonadaceae bacterium
AGTACCGAACGCTATGAAAATAAGCGGCCAATCTATTATAATATAAAAAGGAAATTAAAGTGCTGAGTAGAAAAATTCTGAAATCAGGATTTGTAATTTTTATTCGGTGCTCGAAAGCAATAAGTTTTGTTTAAAGCCTTGTATGAAAAGTGGTGGTTTGATGTTTTTCCGCAAAAAATCTGATCCAGGAAAGAATGATGCTCATTCCGGCAGGGATTCTGATCTTAAAACCCCTGCCTGCCTGGGGCTGTCTAAAGCCGAACGGGGAAAAAAGATAGCTGAGCTATACCAAATATCTGAGAACTGCACCCTCTGTCCCCGCGAATGCAAAGTTAACCGCCCGGCAGGCGAGAAGGGCCGCTGCGGGGCGGCAGCAGATGTTATCGTTTGCAGTGCCGGTCCGCATTATGGTGAAGAGAGTGAACTGGTCGGAAGAGGCGGTTCCGGGACTATTTTCTTCGTTAACTGTAACCTGGAATGCATCTTCTGCCAGAACTGGACTATCAGCAGGGGTGTGGAGCGAGGCGAAACAGTATCAATCGATCAGCTGGCCTCCATGATGCTCAGCCTGCAGAACCAGGGCTGCAGCAATGTTAACCTGGTCAGTCCCACCCCCTACCTTTACCAGATTGCCGCCGCCATCGACCGGGCTGCTGAAAGCGGCCTGAATCTTCCGGTTGTCTATAATTGCGGGGGCTATGAAGCAGTTGAGCCTTTACGCATCCTGGAAGGCTTTATCGATATTTACATGCCCGATGCCAAGTATGCGTCGGATGAAATCGGCGCTCGCTACTCGGGAGTGCCCGACTACTTCACCCGTTTCAGCGCATCAATCAAGGAGATGCAGCGCCAGGTCGGTGATCTCGTTCCGGGGCCCGGCAACCTGGCCTACCGCGGCCTGCTGGTCCGGCACCTGGTTATGCCGGATGACCTGGCTGAAAGTGAAAAGATGGCCCGCTTCCTCAGCAGCGAAGTTTCAGCCAACTGTGCGGTAAACGTTATGGCCCAGTATTACCCGGCCTACCAGGCCGACGATCATCCGCCCCTCGACCGGCGTATAAGCGCAGATGAATTTAACGCCGCCCGCGAAGCCTTCCGCCAGGCCGGTCTTCGCTTATTATAATGGCAATAAAGTATATTTATAGATATAAATATACTGATATTAGTTGACCATATTTACTGCGCTGGTGTAGAATGTTTTTAGTAACAATTGAAGGAGGAGTTTAATATGGCAGGCGCAGTAAAAGAAATAAATGAAACACAATTTGATCAGGAAGTACTTAAGTCTGATTTGCCAGTTTTAGTCGACTTCTGGGCCCCCTGGTGTGGACCCTGTAAAATGCTCGGCCCCGTTTTGGAAGAAGTGGCCGCAGCAAAGGAAGGCAGCTTGAAAATTGTTAAGGTTAATGTCGATGAAAATCAGGAACTTGCTCAGAAATATGAAGTAATGGGTATCCCGGCAATGTTTTTGATAAAAGATGGCAAGGTTATCGATAATTATACCGGAGCGATGAATAAACAAGTCCTTAGCGACAAACTCGATCAACACCTTTAAGCCCAGGCACTGGCAGGTGATATTTACAAGGTGTAAAATACTTGCCTGGTAAAAACATGAAATAGTGGTGCACGGAATTGCGGGGTTCATAATTTCCGCAAACCGTGCACTTAACTGTTGCGGAAAAAAGATGTAGTTGCGGGGTAATTATTTCTCTTTCGGGCAGGATGTCGCTTCATATGCGGCGAATGGTATAAAAAATACAAATATTCCGAAAGGGAGTGTTCTTTCTCATGGAGAAACAGCTGATCGGCCAGGTAACTCACTTTTTCAGTAAGATTAGTGTAGCGATTATCCAGCTGGAAGAGCCGCTAAAAGCAGGTGAGCGAATTGCCGTTGTTGGTTCGACAACCGACATGGAGCAAACTGTGAAATCATTGCAGGTGGAACATGAAAATATAGAAGAAGCAAAAGCGGGAGACCTGGTCGGGCTGAAGGTCAAAGATAAGGTGAGAGAGGGAGACGCAGTCTACAAGCTATTTAATAATCAATAAGTGAAAAAAGTAATATAAAAAAGAAAAAATAAGTTGATTTTGTCTCTGACACCTTTTCATCTTATTTACTCATTTAGAAACTGTAAGGTGAGCCAGTGAAGCGTGAAAAGATTAAAAAAGAGCTGCATCCGGTTGAAAGTGATGAGGCCATTGCAGGTAATAGAGATAGTAAACGTAATCAAGCCCTGATCGGTGCGGTCAGGGCTGTTCCGATCATTTTAGGTTACCTGCCGATCGGTCTGGCCTTTGGTGTGCTGGCATCTACGGCAGGTTTGAGTATTTACAGTGCGGTGGCCATGTCGGTCTTTGTCTTTGCCGGTTCGGCCCAGTTGATCTCGGTGGGGATGATCGATGTCGGAGCCGGCGTCGCGGCCATTACCATGACCGTCTTTCTTGTAAATCTGCGCCATATGTTGATGAGTGCCTACCTGGCGCCGCATCTCGGCCGCCTGAAAACATGGCAGCAGATTCTCTTTAGTTACGAAATTACCGATGAATCTTTCGCCGTCCACTCCGCTTATTTTCGAAAACAGGGAGTTCCTCCCACAGCTCAGCTTTTCGGCGTAAATGCTGCCGCTCACCTGGCCTGGATCAGCGGTACCCTGCTTGGAGCATGGCTCGGCGCATACCTGACCTTTGATATTGACGCTTACGGTGTTGATTACGCCCTGCCGGCCATGTTTATTGCCCTGCTGGTCATGCAAATTGAAAATGCTCGTCATGTGATCATTGCCCTTTTAGCTGCATCCCTGGGACTTTTGTTCTACCTGGCCGGAATGAGCCAGCTATATATTATCCTGGCGACGGTTATTGCTGCAACGGCAGGCGTTTTAATTAAACAGTTCTCTAACCAGAAGGAGGGTACCGGCGAAGCGTAGCAATATTTGGTTACACGAGTCTTATTACTTAGATAAAGTTTTAGCGATTGAATATCACAGCATCATTGAAAAATATGACATTCTTGTTACACTTGATTGCATTTAGCTTTATTTGTCAAGGCCTGGCAGAATTTTTCACTAAGCATAATAATCTATTAGCACAGCAGTATTTATATCCCGGATAAATACTCGGAAGGAGCGGAATGGAGTATGTCTGAAATCGTCATCCTAATATTCCTGATGAGCCTGGTTACTTTCATCCCCAGGGTTCTACCGATCCTTGCTCTTTCCAGGCGCAAACTTCCGGAATTGGTGGAGAGCTGGCTTTCCTATGTGCCAGTCGCTGTCCTGGCTGCCCTGCTGGCCCCTTCGCTTTTCGCCCCGACCGGTGTTCTAAATTTAAGTTTTAATGTCAATCCTGCTTTCTGGGTTTCTATCCCGGTATTTGTGATCGCTGCTTTGACCCGTAACCTTTTTATAACTGTTTTAAGCGGGATGATCCTGATCGCCCTGCTCAGGTTCATTATTTCCTGAAAAAATTTAAAATATTTTACAACAAACTCTATCGAACAGACTGCTAAACTGGCATTAAATCCCTTAAAACCTTTGTTTTAAGACAGTTTATGAATAACTAAAATATTATAACCAATCCGACACAGCAATTGACCGACAATTTATCCTTATGTTATAATATATTTGCTGATCGCTGTAAGCCGATCTGAAAAATTTGCATGTCTTTCCTATCAATCACATTGCTTTAGTTTCGCTCAACAAGTACTTGCGTCTGATTAAAAAATCGGCAGCCAGCAATCATCAATGGTAAGTTATGATTGTAGTTTCCGAAGTTTTTGATCCCATTTTAAGCATCAAAATTAAAGGAGGAGCTCGTATGGATAAACTGGTTCGTGTCAACATGACTGACAAAAAGGTAACGGTTGAACCGTTGCCGGAGAAGTACAAAGGAACAGGTGGCCGCTGGTTAACCTCAATGATGGTAAACGATGAAGTCCCGGCCGACTGTCATCCCCTTGGTCCGAACAATAAGCTTGTTATTGCTCCCGGTATCCTGTCTGGAACCCGCGCCCCTAACTCGGGTCGTATTTCGGTAGGAGGCAAGTCACCTCTGACCGGTGGTATTAAAGAAGCAAATGCCGGTTCACCTTTCCCCCAGAACATGGCTCGCATGGGATATGCTGCCATGGTTATTGAAGGACTGGTTGAAGACGGTTCACAGTGGCTTCTGAAATTAGATGTTAATGGTGGAGAAATCGTTCCCGCAGATGATCTGGCCGGTAAAGGTGCTTATGAAACCGGTTACAAGATCTGGGAAAAATTTGACGGAAAGCCTGCATTTTTCGTTAACGGACCTGCCGGAGAAGCAAAAATGGCTATGGCCGGTATTGCTTTTAACGACCCGGAAGGACGCGCTGCCCGCTATGCCGGACGTGGTGGTCTTGGAGCGGTCATGGGCAGTAAGGGCCTCAAGGCTGTAGTTCTCGACCACAAAGATGCTCCCGGTGTTAAGCCGGTCGATGAAGAAATGCTGCGTGCCGG
>PXBM01000254.1 GCA_003566935.1 Syntrophomonadaceae bacterium
GCTCCAATCATATAAACTGGATGGACCCTCTAACCATTGGAACTACCCTGCCGGCGTCTTACCGAATACATTTTATGGCCAAACAGGAAATATTCAATAACTTTTTTACATCTTTGTTTTTCAGAAAGATCGGCGCTTTTCCTGTGAAACGAGAGGATGCAGATTTATTTGCGATAAAAACAGCTTACCAGCTTTTAAATGACGGCCAGGTTCTAGGCTTGTTTCCGGAAGGGTCACGCAGTAAAACCGGAAAACTTCAAAAAGCCTACCACGGGGCAGCGTTAATTGCAGTTCGCAGTGGTGTCCCTATTGTTCCCATTGCCATTAGCGGGCCCTATCGACTTTTTAAACCTGTTAAGTTATACATAGGTAAACCATTTGTCCTTCCGCCCCTGGTTTATGATAATAAGGAAGATAGAAAGAAGCATCTTAAAGAAATGAGCGAAACCATAATGTTTAAGATTAAAAAACTTCTACCGGAAGACAACAATAACCAATAACTGGTATAACTTGGAGTGATTAACTTTGCCGGTAATTGTGGCAAAAAATGCAGGCTTTTGTTCCGGCGTGAAAAATGCCGTAAACAGCTTGATAGATAAGGCGGAAAACGGGGTTGGCGGTGTTACCCTTGGACCGATCGTTCATAACGAAGAAGTAATTAAATACTTGAGAAATAGACAAATCGATGTTATAAATGATATCGGTGATGCATGCGGATCTTTTATAGCAATTCGCACACACGGTATAAAACCTGATTTGTTCCAGGAGTTAAATAATCTCGAAGATCAGGAAATAATAGATCTAACCTGTCCCAGGGTAAAAAAGATCCAGGACATTATTGCCAAAGCAAAAGAAGATGGGTTCCAGGTTATTATTTACGGGGATCCCGGACATCCTGAAGTGCAGGGACTACTTGGTTGGGCTGGCGATGATGCCGTAGTTATATCCTCACCGGATGAAATCCACAGTCTGCCTGATGTCAAGCAACCGGTAATGGTTGCACAAACAACAGGCAAAGCTGAGATATTTAAGAGAATATCCGAGGTGTTTTTAACCAAATACCCTGAAGGTATAATACATGATACGTTATGTTCTGAAACACGTTTAAGAGAGCAAGAAGCACTTGAACTGGCTAAAAGGGTCGATGCGCTGGTGGTGGTTGGCAGCAAAACCAGTGCTAATACAAATGCCCTTTACAATAGTTGCCGGCAGTTAAAACCATCCTGCCTGGTAACGAATGCGGAGGAGTTAGATTCTGCTTTCCTGTCGCAGTATCAGAATATTGGAGTTACTGCAGGAGCATCAACTCCCCCATGGACGATAAAGGAGGTAGTGGAGAGTATGGAAAATGAGAACATGGAAGTGAACATCGAAGAAACTGAAAGTGAAGAAACTGAGACTCAAAAAGAAGAAAAGGAAACTGTAGAAGAAAGCCAGGTTCAAAGTGAAGATCAGGAACAAGAGACTGAAGGCATGGAAGAAGCAATGAAAGAAGAAAAGTTTGGCTTTGCCGGAGATGTTAAAGTAGCCCAGGTAGGTGAACAGGTTACCGGCAAGGTGGCCAGGGTTACAGATGAAGAAGTTTTTGTTGATATTGGAGCTAAAACTGAAGCATTCCTTCCTGCGAAAGAAGTCCACCTTGAAGAGGGGCAAGCATTGGCTGATTTATTTACCCCTGAGGAGGACCTTGAGGTTACAGTCCTGGATATTGATGAGCAGGATGGAACGGTAACAGTTTCCCATAAAAGATTGGCCAGGGATAAACGCCTTAAAGAGTTGGAAGAAGCTTTAGAAAATCAAACAGTTCTTGAGGGTAAAGTAAAGCAGGTTGTATCCGCAGGCATTGTGATTGACCTGGGACGTGGCATTGAAGGATTCATGCCCGGATCGCTTGTAGACACCAGGTTTATACCTGATTTTAACGAGTTTAAAGATCAGGTTTTAAACTTTAAGGTTTTGGAATATGACCGGGAAAAGGGTAAATTAATATTAACCCGCAGAAAAATCATGGAAGAGGAAGCTTCTAAACAGAAAGAAGAAACATTGAGCGATCTTGAAGTAGGCTCAAATATTACCGGAACAGTAAAACGACTGACTGATTTTGGGGCGTTTGTTGATGTTGGCGGTATCGACGGACTGGTTCACATTTCGGAGCTTTCATGGGAGAGGGTTAATCATCCCAAGGAAGTGCTGCAGGTTGGAGACCAAATAGAAGTTAAAGTTCTTGAAGTAATACCCGAAAAAGAAAGGATAAGCCTGAGTATCAGAAAAACACAGCCTGATCCATGGACAAAAGCAATTGAAGATCTCGAAAGCGATCAGCTGATCACCGGTAAAGTTACCCGCCTGGGGAATTTCGGAGCCTTTGTTGAAATCAAGCCCGGTGTCGAAGGGCTTGCCCACATATCGCAGCTTGCCGATTATCATGTCAAACATCCTTCCGAAGTGTTAACTGAAGGTGAGGAAGTTGAGGTTAAAGTTTTAGAAGTAAAACCAAAAGCTAAAAGAATAAGTCTCAGCATTAAAGATGCCGGAGGCGTTAAGGTGGAACAGGGTTCAGCTGTAAGTGATGATGCTGAAAACGGAAATGTAACCCTGGGAGATGTTTTCGGAGATCTTTTTGATAATGAATCATTCAAAGAAGATTCAGATCAAGAAGCCGACACAGACAGTGAATCCGATCCGGAAGGTGGACAGGCATAAATGTCCAGGGCTCATCGCAAAAATGAGCATATCTATCATAGCCTGAAAAAAAGGCCGACCAGGGCAGACTTCAAAGATATCAATTTTATTCACAACTGCCTCCCGAACATGGCTTTCCATCAGGTCAGTTTAAAAACGGATTACATGGGGCGAACTTACCGTTCGCCTCTTTTTATTAATGCAGTAACCGGTGGCAGCCAACTGGCTTATAAGGTTAATTTAGCCCTGGCTGATGTAGCCAGGACCTGCAATATACCAATGGCTGTCGGCTCACAAATGGCTGCTATCGAGGATAGCAGCTGTACAGGCAGTTTTACCATCGTGCGCAAGAAGAATCCCAGGGGAATTATCTGGGCGAATCTAGGCACATACGCAAATCCTGAAATGGCTGCCAGGGCTGTAAAAATGTTAAATGCTGATGCCCTGCAAATTCATATGAATGTACCGCAGGAACTGATTATGAAGGGCGGCGATCGTGATTTTAGAGATATGTCTAGAAGGATTAACGAGATTGTAAAAAATATTGAAGTGCCTGTTATTGCCAAAGAAGTAGGATTTGGTATTGCACGGGAACAGGCGGAAGCATTACTTGAAGCAGGGGTTAGAGCAATAGATATTGGCGGCAGGGGCGGAACAAACTTTGTAGCAATTGAAGGAAGTCGTTCAGGCAGATATATACCGGAAAGTCTTTTAGAGTGGGGGATACCAACTGCAATCAGCCTGATTGAAACAGCTGATGCTATAAAAGACAGGATAGGTATATTTGCTTCAGGTGGTATGAATAATGCACTGGATATCGCCAGGGCTCTTTCACTTGGCGCGCAAGCAGTAGGCCTGGCTGCTATGCCGCTGAGCATCCTGGTTAAATATGGGCGAAGAGCGGTAATTAAAAAAATCTATGACCTTGAAAATGAACTAAAATTAATTATGATGATGACAGGTTCCTGCAGTATTGCAGATTTACAAAAAGCGCCCCTGGTTATTACCGGTTATACATCTGAGTGGCTTGAAAGACGCGGCATTAATCCCGATAACTTTGCCAGGCGATCATTAGCTTAATCAGCTTAAGGAGAGTAACATGAAAAAAGCGGACGGCCCTACAATTGATAAAGTTTCAGCAGGTTCGCCCGCTTCAAAAACAGGTCTGCGGCCAGGTTGGAAACTGGTTCGGATCGACAACCATCCGGTAGGCGATATTATTGATTACAAGATAATGGAGTCAGATCATGAGCTGCGATTACTTGTACTTACCGACAGGGGTATTTTACGCAGGGTTAAAATAAACAAGCATGTCAATGAACCCCTGGGTCTTAGCTTTAACCCACCTACAATAACTAAAATGCAGCACTGCGGAAATAAATGTATCTTTTGCTTCGTTGACCAAAACCCACCTGGAATGCGCTCATCGCTCTATATAAAAGATGATGACTACAGGTTGTCTTTTCTCTACGGCAACTTTATTACCTTAAACCGGTTGAGTGAAAAAGAGCTGCAGCGCATAATCAATTTAAGATTGAGCCCCCTGTATGTATCTGTTCAAACAACAAACCCGCGGCTGCGTGCAGAAATGTTTGGTACCGAGCGTGCTGTCAAAGGCCTTGAACATCTGAGAAAACTGGTTGATGCGGGAATAAATATTCACACCCAGGTTGTGTTGTGTCCTGGTTATAATGACGGCAGGGAACTCGATGCAACTGTTGAAGATTTATCTAAAATGGGGCCCGCCATAGCAAGCCTGGCTGTAGTGCCGCTCGGTTTGACA
>PXBM01000275.1 GCA_003566935.1 Syntrophomonadaceae bacterium
AAAATTGTATAAAGGTAATCAGGCTTAGTTTGCCAATAATTATGGAGGCAGGAGATATGTAGCGGCAGGTCTGGGGCAATAGCTACCTGTTGGATGATTTTCTAAAACGAGTACTTGTTCAGCTTTCATAATGAGGTTGGGTAGTACATAGCGATAGAGGGCGAGTAATTATAAAAAAGATGAAAAATAATGATCAAAGTAAGAGGGAAAACTGCTGGCTTTCGGTGGTTGTAATCGGCCGCAATGAAGCCCACCGCTTGCCGGATCTGTTTGCATCCCTGCCAAAGGGGCCGGATATCGAGTGGCTCTATATCGATTCCCGTTCAAGCGATAACAGCGTGGAGTTAGCCCTGGCTTTCGGAGCTAAAGTGTTCCTGGTGGACGAGGACTCGGTATATGCTCCCGGGACGGGTCGTTATATCGGAACCATCGAAGCTTGTGGGCGCTGGATCCTGTACCTGGATGGGGATATGGTCTTAAGACCTGAATTCGCGGGCTTTCTGGATAGGCTGAAAAAAACGGAAGCTCAGGCGGATCAGAAAGATTCCAGCCGGGTTCCGCATAATCCTTCCGTCCAGGCTGACTTACCTCCTGAAACAGCCGGGTTTGTCGGTCACACCCGTAACCTGTACCTTGATCAGGCGGGGCAGGTTATAGCGGAACGGGACTGCGTTGTGCTGGCCAAAGAGGAAACCGGGCCGGCCGAGAGCTGGGGGCGTGAAGCACGCTACCATGGTGGTGCAGTTCTTTACAGGCGGAAGGCAGTTCTGGAAGCCGGGAACTGGAACCCTGCTGTTTACCAGCTTGAAGAAATTGATCTCTACAGCCGGGTCAACTCTTTTGGCTGCAGTCTCCGGGCCGTTGATCTGCCCATGGTAGATCACCATACACCCTACCTTAGTCAGAAAGAAAAACTGATGTTAAACTTCCTCCCGCAGTGGCGCGAGAAAAAGCTTTACGGTGCAGGCCAGGTTGCAGCTGCCCGCCTGCGCCAGGGCAATCTGCTGCAGTTTATCCGTATTTACCCCTATCCCTTTATTGTTGCGGCAGGTCTGCTAACAATTCCGCTGGCCTTTATCTGGCCGTTTGTCCCCCTAATGCTCAACCTGGCGATTATTATAATAATCGGTTTGGTTAAAAAGAGATGGTATTTTTACCTGGTTTACCTGGGCAACCTGCTGCAAATTCTGCGCGGTCTTGGTCGCTACAAACCTTTCGAGCCGCGCTATCAACTTGTAAAGCCTGAAGAATAAAGCTGCTAAATGAAGTATTTTTACTTCCGTAATGACCTTTAACGTTGTATAATAGTCAGGAAAAAGGTCTTTTCAGCCAGAAAACTGTTAGCAACTATATAAATAGAAAATCAACAGATAAGCGGAGAGGGTCAGCATGACAGCAGATAAAAATGGGGCTTACCTTAAACAGGAAGGCATCCCCAAGTGGTTGGTTGCCCTGGTCGACATATCACTGGCTAACCTGGGGCTTTATTTTGGTTTTGTTCTTGCCACCGGTCAACTGCAAAGCTTTCAGATTGGCCCTCTATTCATCCTGCTCCCCTCTGTATCCCTGGTTACTGTGCTTCTTTTTAACAGCCTGGGACTCTATTCAAAACAGCGCAGCGGGTTTACCCCGATTGTCCGTTCCCTGGTTATTGCTGTGATCGGGTTGACCCTTTTTAGCATTTTGTTTGCCTTCTGGACCCGTGCTTTCATATTTCAACGCAGCGTTTTCGTAGCGGCGCCGCTCCTGCAGCTGACGCTGTTACTGGGTTGGCGCATTTTATACTGGCGCCTGGAGCTTTGGATTCACGGCCAGAAAAAGCTTCTTGTTATCGGCAGCCGCAACGAGGTTGACCAGGCCCTGGAAAAATTGATGTGCCTGCCGAAGGGAATTTTTGAAGTGACCAGGGTTTTAGATCCGGAGAAAGTTGATCAACTGCAGGACTGGCTTGACAAAGTGGATGCAGTTCTGATCACCGGCGCCCTGGCCATGGAGCAGAAAAACCGGATCGTCAGGGAAAGTTTTGATCAGAACAAGGAAGTTTTTATTGTTCCAGATCTCTACGAAATTATTCTGACCAGGGCAGCGATGACCCAGGTCCACGATACACCGGTTATTGAATGTCATGATATGCAGCTAACCTTTCTGCAGCATTTCATGAAGAGGTTATGTGATCTTCTCTTTGCCCTGGTTGTTGCTGTTCCGGCCCTGCCGCTGCTGGTTTTAAGCAGCCTGGCCGTGCGTCTTACATCAACCGGTCCGGTAATCTATGCCCAGGACCGGGTTGGCTTCAGGGGCAAAGTTTTTACCCTGTACAAGCTCCGGACCATGGTTGTTGATGCCGAAGAACAAAGCGGGCCGGTTCTTTCCATGGAGGAGGACGACCGGGTTACCCCGGTGGGCCGTTTCCTTCGAGCGATCAGGCTTGATGAGCTGCCCCAGCTCTACAATGTTTTGCGCGGCGATTTAAGTCTTGTCGGGCCCCGTCCCGAAAGGCCTTACTTTGTTGAGCAGTTCGAACGGGAGATTCCGGAATACAAGCTGCGCCACCTGGTAAAGCCTGGCATTACCGGACTGGCCCAGGTCAACGGATACTACGCCACCAACTCCAAAGACAAGCTGCGTTATGACCTATATTACCTTTCTGATTACTCAATCCTGATGGACATGAAGATACTGCTTTTGACTATACCGACCATTTTTAACCGTGAAGCGACCAGGGGAGTCAGTAAAGAAGCTGTTGAAAAAGAGGCCGTCGAACGCAAATAAGATGAAAAAGATGTCTGACACCTTTTCAACTTATTTTAAAAAATGAAAATTACCTCTGACACGTTTTTCACTATTTTTGTTGCAAGTGGAGGGTATTTATGGCTGAAGTATTAGTAATTGGGGCCGGTGTGGCCGGTATCTCAGCGGCGGTTCACGCCAGACGGGCCGGTCTTGAGGCTGTGGTTTTCGAGGCGAAGGAACGCTGGGGAGGTCTGCTTGATCATTTTCACCTTGGCGGGTTTCGCTTTGATAATGCCGTGCATTTTGCCTTTAGCAACAATGATCATTACATGGCGGTGTTGGAGTTGACCGATTATATCGCTCACCGGCCTGAACCATATAACTACGAGCAGGGGCGCTGGTTGAAACATCCGGTTCAGAATAACCTTTATCCGCTAACGGCTGAAGAAAAAGTGGAAGCGATTAAGAGTTTTGTGGAACGTCCTGCCCGTGGTGAGAATTCCGATTATGGACAGTGGTTGGTCGAACAGTTTGGCCGGAGTATTGCCGAACGCTACCCGGCACGGTATACACGGAAATACTGGACTGTTCCCGCGGAACAGATGAGTACCGACTGGATCGGCAACCGCCTGTATCGGCCCAGCCTGGAGGAAGTCCTCTTCGGGGCGATGACCAATGAGACTCCTTCTACCTACTACCTGCCGGAAATGCGCTACCCCAGCCGTGGCGGTTACAGCGCTTTTTTGGAACCGCTCCTGCAAGGGCTTGATATAAAAACCGGCCGGGAGGTAGTTTATATCGACCCGGTAAAAAAATATGTCAAATGCCGCGACGGCAGCCGTGAGTATTACCGGCACCTGGTCAGCAGTATGCCCCTCCCTGAACTGGCCAAAATGATCGAAGGGGCGCCGGATGCTGTAACTCAAGCGGCTGAAACACTTTGGGCCACATCAGTTGCCCTGGTATCACTCGGGTTTAAGACTCCGCAGGTGGCAGGCGAGCATCTCTGGTTCTACATCTATGATGAAGACATTCTGCCGGCCCGCGCCCATGCCCCCTACCGCAAGTCACCGGCTAACGCACCCGAAGGATGCAGTTCGCTGCAGTTTGAAACCTATTACTCGCGTCATAAACCTCTGCCCTGCTCGGGGGACGTTCTTATCGAACAGGTCATCGAAGCGGCTGAGAAGATGCAGCTGGCCTCCCGCCAGGACCTGTTAGTAAGCGATTTTCGTACCCTGCCATATGGAAACGTCGCTTTTGACCGCGGCATGGTCGAGCGCCGGGACTTTGTCCTCGATTATGTTAGGGGGCAGGGTATTCTGCCGATAGGCCGTTTTGGAGAGTGGGCCTACCTGTGGGCCGACCAGTCTTATTTAAGCGGGAAAAAAGCGGAAACCTTGTCCTTTATGGTATAATTTAGGTAGTTGTGTCATACCATTAAGTGAAAGAGGGCATTACAATGGACAAAGATCGGGAAAATGATAAAGAATTCGATCAAAACCGGGAAGAAAACATTACAGAAAATGGTGAGCCCCGGGAATCCAAAAATGATAAATTAAATAATGAAGCCGGCGATGTAAACCCTGGATCCTCTGATGACGTTTCTTCGGATCCTGATCAGGAAAAGCCAAACTGGATAGAAGATCTGGAAGGGACTTTTAATACTGACCGGGACGGAGACTCGCAAAACCAGCAAACCAGGCAGCCTTTAAGTAGGGGTAAA
>PXBM01000200.1 GCA_003566935.1 Syntrophomonadaceae bacterium
CTGGAGGTAGCCGACAGCGCTACCCCGGTGCTGCTCAGCATGAATATTGTTCCAAACATAGTAGCGCTCCTGGTTATGCTGGGCATAAGCGCTGCCGCAATTAGCACGGTTAATTCAATCATTTTATCACTGTCTTCCATGGTTTGCCGCGATGTTTTTAAAAACATTTCCCGGCAAATCGATGAAGACAGGGAACTTTTAATTGGTAAGATATTTGTGCCCCTCTTTACTGTTTTTATCCTGGCTTTTGCTACAGTGCGTTTAGATTTAATTGCCGCCCTTTCAGTGGCATCTTCAGCTGGTCTGCTGGTAATGGTGCCCGCCCTGATTGGGGCCTTCTTCTGGAAGCGTGGCACCTCTGCTGGTGTGCTCTCCAGCGTTATCCTGGGAGGTTTGACAGCGATGATTCTGCAGTACAGCGGGTGGCGTCCTCTTGAATTATGGCCCGGGGTATGGAGCGGGATTGTGTCAGTAACTTTGTTTGTCGGAGTGAGTTTGCTCACTGCCCCGCCTGAAAAGAAGGCCGGGGAATTTTTAGGATACCTTAATACAGAGCTAAACCGCCGGAAAGTAATTTAGGGAGAAGGTCATGTCAGAAGAGATAAATAAAAAGAAAGCCCTGGCCGGGGCTGAAAAGTTGAAAGGCCTGCTCAGAAGCTATGAGAGCGCCGTGGTTGCCTTCTCAGGTGGAGTGGACAGCTCACTGCTGCTAAGCACTGCCGTTGCTTTACTGGGCCCCAAAATGGTCCTGGCAGTAACCTTTAAGTCTCCGCTTAATCCGCAGCGTGAAGTAGAGGATGCAGCGGAACTTGCTGAGGTTATGCAGGTGAAACACAGGGTCATTAATCTTGACCCGTGCAGCGAAGCTGACTTTGCCGCTAACCCTCCTCAGCGCTGCTATACTTGCAAAAAGTTACTCTTCAGCCGTTTGGTTAAGCTTGCAGAAAATGAAGGTTTTAATGCTGTCCTTGAAGGATCAAATATCGATGACCTTGATGATTACCGGCCCGGCCTGCGCGCAATAAAAGAGCTGGGCGTGCACAGTCCATTGCTGGAGGCAGGCCTGGGCAAAGCTGAAATCAGGTTTTTATCCAGGCGGGATGGTTTGCCAACCTGGAATAAAACTTCTGCTGCCTGTCTGGCATCACGCATTCCTTACGGGGAAGAAATAACCCCGGAAAAGCTGAAGCAGGTTGCAGCAGCGGAGAGTGCCCTGCGAGAAATGGGAATAGAGGGTAATCTCAGGGTTCGCAGGCACGGCAGCCTGGCCAGGATCGAGGTAGATGGAAGCGCTTTTAATTTAGTTGCCGCCAGGCGCGGAGAGATCGAGGAAAAACTAAGGAAGACGGGCTTTTCTTATGTTACCCTTGACTTGTCCGGCTTCCGGTCAGGCAGTTTGAATAAAAATATAAAATAAGACCCCTGCAGCATTTTACTGTTGCAAGGGTTATATTGGCTTTAATTACTCTTTACGGCTCTTTGCTGACAGTGGTTGATGGGTAATGCTTAATCATTCCACCATTCATCATCACTTCCGCCTTCTTCATCATCCCACCATTCTTCGCCTTCGCCTTCTTTTACTTCGCCGTTAATATCCATTTCTACGGTATGTGAAAAACCTGAACCTGAAGTGCCTGAACCACCGGAACTGTTACCCTCGTTGTTCTCATTTTTATCTTTGTCATCATTATTTTCTTTGTTTTCTTCTTTTTCGGTTTCTTCTTCTTCTTCTTCTTTGTTTTCATCAACTTCTTCCTGCAGTTCTTCATCGTCAACTATTTCCTGGTCATCGGCAGGATCGCCACAGCCGAACAGCAGTACTGTCAGCAGGACAATTGTTGCATATAAGGCCAGCTTCTTTAATGCAGTCACAATATCACCTCGAGTTAGTCAGCCTTAGGATTTAATCTACTAATATTATATCACATCAGGCCAGTGAGCTAATCGAGCCAAGGGGGTAAGAGTAATTCTAAAAGAGGAATTAACGCTTTGGGAAACGAAAGATAATATGAAATCAGGGAAGGAAGTGAACATAATGGCAACAGCAGTTATTGAAAAAATATTTGAAGATCTATATCGAGTAGAAGTGCCCCTGCCCCGCAATCCTCTCAAGGCGACTAATTCCTATATCATCAAAAGCCGACCTCGCAATCTAGTTATAGATACCGGGATGAACCGGGAAGAATGTCAAAGCGTCTTGCTAGATGCTTTTGAGCGTCTGGAAATCGAACCCCGCGAAACTGACT
Source organism: Syntrophomonadaceae bacterium (assembly GCA_003566935.1). Lineage (GTDB taxonomy): Bacteria > Bacillota > Dethiobacteria > DTU022 > DTU022 > T3SED10-7. The sequence continues at coordinate 2,247 of PXBM01000200.1, forward strand.
TCTTTATAACTCACCTGCACGCCGATCACGTTGGTCTGGTTGAAGTGTTATCGGCTGAAGAATCGAAAATATATTTTAACCGGCCCGATGCGGAAGTGCTGGGTATGAAAAATTTGTGGCAGGTGGTTTGTGTACTGGCCGGCCGCCACGGTTTTCCCCCGGATCTGGTTAGTCAGGCCATTGACTCTCACCCTGGACAGCGCTACAGCCCCGCAGGTAATGTTGATTTTACCATGATCGAAGATGGAGACCTGCTGCATTACGGGAACTATCAACTGCGCTGTGTGTTTACACCTGGCCATACCGGTGGTCATACCTGCCTGTATGAACCTGAACTGCAGTATTTTTTTTCAGGCGATCATATTTTAGGTGATATAACACCCAATATTTCGACCTGGGTCGATGACAGGGATCCCCTGGGGGAATACTTTGCCAGCCTGGATAAAGTTTACGAGATGCCGGTAGAACTGGTTTTACCTGGACATCGCAGCTTGATCACGGATTGCCGCCGCCGGATAAAAGAGCTTAAAGAACACCACCGCCAGCGCCTGGCAGAAGTTGTCGAGATAATTGGCGGCGGGAAACCGAAAAGTGCTTACGAAGTTGCTTCAGAGATGACCTGGGACCTGGTAGCTGATAGCTGGGAAGATTTCCCCCTGATGCAGAAATGGTTTGCCACGGGCGAAGCTTTAGCCCACATCCGGCACTTGGAGTTTAATGGCAAGGTGAAAAGAGGAGGCGATGAAAATAAGCAGCTATATACTCTCAATTGATCAGGGCACAACGGGTACAACGGCAATATTATGGGATCAGGAATGCTTGGCCAGGGCCAGGGTTAACCGGGAACACCGCCAGCATTATCCCCGCCCGGGCTGGGTGGAACATGATCCTGAAGAGATATTTGAAAATGTTTTAAAAACCGCAGAAGAAGCCCTGCAGGAAGCCGGGGTCGAGGCTGCAGATGTGGCGGCAGTCGGGATTACCAACCAGCGCGAAACCCTGGTTTTCTGGGACCGGCAGAGCGGAAAACCTTTAACCAGGGCCATCGTATGGCAGTGCCGCCGCACGGCTGAGCTGTGTCAACAGTTAAAGGATGAAGGATATGAAAAAATGGTGCGTGAAAAGACCGGTCTTCTCCTTGATCCCTATTTTTCAGGAACGAAACTGAGATGGGCTCTTGAAAACCTGGAAGAGGTTAAAAAAGCGGCAGAGGAGGGCACCCTGGCCAGTGGAACGGTGGATAGTTTTCTGCTCTACCGTTTAACAGGAGGCAGGGTATTTGCCACTGATTACTCCAATGCTTCGCGGACCCTGCTGTATAATATTCATGACCTGCAGTGGGACCAGGAACTGCTTAAGCTGTTCAGGGTGCCGGAAGGGATCCTGCCTGAAGTTAAACCAAGCAGCATAGTTTACGGGCACACCGAGCCGGATATTTTTCTCGGTTCGTCCGTGCCCATTGGCGGGATGGCCGGAGACCAGCAGTCGGCTCTCTTCGGGCAGGCCTGTTATAGCCCCGGCATGACTAAGAACACCTACGGTACAGGATCTTTCCTGCTGATGAATACCGGTGAGAAGGCAGTTGCTTCGGAGCAGGGCCTGCTTACGACTATAGCCTGGGGTCTGGGTGATAAGGTTGAGTATGCCCTTGAGGGCAGTATTTTCATTACCGGGGCCGCGGTACAGTGGCTAAGGGATGGATTGGGTATTATCGAGCGCTCTTCCGACCTGGAAGGCCTTGCCGCTCAAATTGATGGCAATGACGGGGTTTACCTGGTGCCGGCATTTGCCGGCTTGGGAGCGCCGCATTGGGACCCCTATGCCCGCGGCCTTTTGATCGGAATAACCGGGGGCACCTCAAAAGCGCACCTGGCCAGGGCGGTAATGGAAGCAATGGCCTACCAGACCAGGGATGTGCTGGAGATAATGTATAACGAAGCTAATTTACCCTTGGTCGAGCTGCGTGTAGACGGTGGGGCCAGTGTGATGGACCTGCTGCTGCAGTTCCAGGCCGATCTGACCGGAACGGTGGTTCGCCGTTCGGCAACCTTTGATACAACTGCCCTGGGGGCAGCTTACCTGGCCGGGCTGGCTACCGGGTTCTGGAGCAGCACCGGCGAGCTGTCCGACCGTTGGAAGGAGAGCGCTGCTTTTGAGCCGCAGATGGGTGAGAAGGAAAGAGCTTTTCTTTATGGCGGCTGGCAAAAAG
>PXBM01000029.1 GCA_003566935.1 Syntrophomonadaceae bacterium
CCGTACCGACTCGCTCTCTTCAGCAATGGTCTTAATTGCCCTGACCGGCGGATACCTTGGTTACCCTGCCCTGGATGCATACTTCGGCTTTGCAGTTTCCGCTTTCATCATTTATGCAGGTTACAAGATCGCCCGCAGTTCCTGTAGTTCCCTGATTGGGACCGCACCATCAGAAGAACTGCAAAAAGGAGTAGTTTCCTGTGCAAAGGAAATTGAAGGCGTTATCGATGCCCATGACATGGAATATCATGATTACGGTTCCTGGAAAGTAGTTACCCTGCATATTGAAGTCAATGGCAGTCTCAGCCTTGAGGAAGCCCACGAAATTGCCCACCGGGTTGAGGATCATATTAGCAGCTGTTATTACTGCGATACGGTAGTTCACCTTGACCCCCGCTAAAAAAGCGAGACAGAGAGAAACGTCCCTCTGCCTCATGTCTCGTTTTTTTGGGTTGAAGCGCCGCTCACGGCGGCAAAAATATTAAATACCTCAGCCTCCGCCGCCGAAACCGACGCTCTTGACCTCCCCATTCTCGACCAGGATGGGAACTTTGTTTACCTTCAATTCATTCTTCGCTTTCTTCAGGGCTTCAGGATCAGAAGATACATTGTAAAGCTTATAATCCGTTCCTTCTTCCTTTAATGCTTTAAGCTGTTTTTCACAGTAAGGACAGCCGTCCTTGACATAAAGCTCGAGCATTTTCATTCCTCCCTTTTTAAATATAACTATTAAAACACATTCTATTACTAACCCCTTATTAAGAAAACTGCGCGCGCTGATCGTTTAGGATGGAACTGCGACGGCTTAGCTGCAGCCTTTCGCCTGGGTTACTCTTTTTCTACAGTTATAGTAAGCCTTCGCTCTCTGATCGCTGCGTGTACATGAAAATGCACTACAACATAAACCTATTATATAAAAACCGCCCCTCTTAACGCAAGGTTCCTTGACTTCCGAGCAGGCCTTGATTATAATTCAGCCAGGTTAAACTTTATGTTGCCGGGAAAAACGCTCACTGGGAAAGTCGATTTCCCGTGAGTTTTTTATATTACAGGGAGGTTGAATAATGCGCATTGCACTGGCCCAGCTTAATCCGACCATAGGAGCGCTGCAGGAAAACGCGAAGAAAGTCGAAACATGCTATGCTGAAGCAAAAGCAAACGGGGCAGACCTGGTGGTTTTCACTGAACTCAGCCTGAGTGGCTACCCTCCGAAAGACCTGCTGCTTTATGAAAGTTTTCTTGACCAGGAAAAAGACCTTATAGTACACAAGCTGGCACCCCTAACTGAAAGCGGACCTCCAATGATCATTGGAGCTGCACACCGCCAATCCGGCAAGCTATATAACGGTGCCTTTTACCTGGAAAAAGGTTCAATTAAGTCAATTCACTTAAAAACTCTTTTGCCAAATTTTGATGTTTTTGATGAAGAAAGATACTTTACCCGCTGCACTGATCGACGGGTTGAGCTAATTGGCACTTTGCCGGTAGCAATTACCGTCTGTGAAGATATATGGAACGATAACGACTTTTTTCCCGATCCGCTTTATGATACAGATCCCCTGGTAAACCTTTTTGCCCAGGGTGCCCACCTGCTTTTAAACCTGTCAGCATCACCTTATCACCTGGGAAAGCATCAGCTACGTGAAAAAATGCTGCCTTTCCTGGCCCGTAAATACAACAGCGCTGTAATCTACCTGAACCAGGTCGGGGGAAATGATGATCTTGTTTTTGACGGTTCAAGCCTTGTCTACAATAACCGAGGCGAGCTGATTTACAGGGCTGCCGCTTTCGATGAAGAACTATTTTATGTGGAAACTGAAGACCTTTACAAAAAAGCTAAAAAAGTAATCCCACCTGACCATGACAACATCAGCACTGTGCAGCAGGTCCTTACGCTCGGTATAAAAGATTACACGGCCAAAACCGGGTTTGAAAAAGTAGTTCTCGGTTTAAGCGGGGGAATTGATTCTGCCCTTGCTGCCTGGCTGGCCGCAGAAGCGCTGGGACCGCAGAACGTTCTGGGTGTATTAATGCCGTCTCCGTACTCTTCGGAACACAGTATCAAAGATGCTACAGCACTTGCAGAAAACCTGGGTATTGAAAATCGCCTTATCCATATTGATAAGCCGTTTCAATCTTTTATCGAACTGTTAAATGAAGAAAATAAAGCCATTCAGGATCTGGCTGAAGAAAATCTCCAGGCCCGGATCAGGGGCAATATAATCATGCATATCTCGAACCGGGAAGGCCACCTGGCCCTGGCTACCGGCAACAAATCGGAGCTTGCTGTCGGCTACAGCACGTTGTATGGAGATATGGCCGGCGGGCTGGCCCCGCTTTCCGACCTGCCCAAGATGATGGTTTATGAACTGGCTGAGCACATTAATGAGCAAAACGGCAGGGAAATAATCCCGCATAATACCTTAACCAAGCCTCCTTCAGCCGAACTGCGCCCGGACCAGAAAGACGAAGACTCACTTCCACCTTATGACATACTGGATCAAATCCTCTACTATTATATAGAAGAAAACCTATCTACCGGCGATATCATTGCGGAAGGGTTTGATGATAAAACCGTGAAAAAAGTAGTACGGATGGTTGACACCAGTGAGTTTAAAAGGCGCCAGGCTGCCACCGGCCTGCGCATTACCACCCGTTCTTTCGGGATAGGCAGGCGCATGCCTATTGCCCGCGGTTACAGGTAGGAAAAGTTGGTGAGCAATATGGAAAATAACAATAATAAGAAACGGGATCATGACAACGGCTATGATGTTGTCGTAGTCGGCGCAGGACATGCCGGCTGTGAAGCAGCCCTGGCCGCAGCCAGGCTCGGCTGCCGGACCCTGCTTTTAAGTTTAAACCTTGATATGGTGGCCTTCATGGCCTGCAACCCTTCGCTGGGCGGACCAGGCAAGGGGCACCTGGTAAGAGAAATAGATGCCCTGGGAGGAGAAATGCCCCGGATTGCCGATCTGAACCTTCTCCAGGTCCGCATGCTAAATACTGGCAAAGGCCCTGCCGTTCAGGCCCTGCGAGCCCAGATCGATAAATGGGGTTACCAGCGCACCATGCGCATTGCCCTGGAAAAAGAGCCCGGCCTGGAAATTCGCGAAGATATGGCAGAAGAAATAGATTTTGCAAACGAAAACGTTTGTGGAGTACGGGGACGCAGCGGCGCTTACTACCAAACCAAAACAGCTATAATTTGCAGTGGTGTTTATCTTGGAGCCGAGATTTTTCTCGGCAGCCGCCACTATTCTTCTGCACCCGGCAGTATCACGCCATCATATAACCTTGTAAAGAGCCTGCAAAAAAAGGGCCTGGAGTTTGATCGCTTTAAAACAGGAACTCCGCCAAGAGTATACCGCCGCAGTATCGATTTCAGCAACCTGGAGCCGGTTCACGGCGACCACGGAGCGCCCGGTTTTTCGATGGCCGGCAAAGGAGCGCCGCCTGAGCAGATTCCCTGCTGGATGACTTACACTAATACCACAACTCACGATATCATCAAGAACAACTTTTCACAGGCACCCATCTACAGCGGCTTAATCAAGGGAAGCGGTCCCCGTTACTGCCCGTCAATCGAAGATAAGGTTGTCCGTTTTGCCGACCGCAACCGTCATCCTATCTTTATAGAGCCGGAGGGCGCCGATATAGATGAACTGTACCTGCAGGGTATATCCACCGGCCTGCCTCCCGAAATCCAGTTGCAATTCCTGAGAACCATACCGGGACTGGAAAAAGTAGAAATAATGCGGCCGGCCTATGCTATTGAATATGATTATGCCCCGCCAACCCAGCTGAAATTATCCCTGGAGACAAAATTGGTAAAGGGCCTTTTTTTTGCCGGCCAGATTAACGGTACCACCGGCTATGAGGAAGCAGCCGCCCAGGGTTTGATTGCCGGCATCAATGCTGTCCACTTGATAAAAGACCTGGACCCCCTAATCTTAAAACGCAATGAAGCTTACATCGGGGTCATGATCGACGATCTGGTCACACGCGGGGTAATTGAACCTTACCGCATCTTTACATCCCGCAGCGAATACCGCCTTCTGCTGCGCCAGGACAATGCAGACCTGCGTCTGGCTGAAATAAGCCGCCTGCTCGGACTGATCGATGATGAACGGTATCAAATTTATTTAACAAAAAGAACCTATATTGAAAATGAACTTAAGCGACTGGAAAAAACCAGGCATAATCCGTCCGGCAGCATAGAAGAATTTATGAGCAGCCAGGGTTCATCTCCGCTGAAACAGCCGATCAGCGCCCTGGAATTATTGAAACGGCCGGAGATTAGTTACCCCGCTTATTTAAAATGGGAAGGGCGGGAAATGCCAACCCTACCGCAGGGAACAATTACCGAGCTGGAAAACCAGATCAAGTATGCCGGTTATATTGCCAGACAGCAG
>PXBM01000040.1 GCA_003566935.1 Syntrophomonadaceae bacterium
AGTATCCGCTGCTCTTCTGCCAACTCAGCCAAGGTTGTCGATTGAAGTTCCTTAAGGATAGCCTGGTGCATTCTGACCCAAACATCCCTCGTTACACAGGAACCGACCCTATCACATGTTTCGGGATTGTCAACACATTCTACCGGGGCCAGGGTACCCTCGACAGCGTATATAAGATCATAGAGAGTGATCTGGTCGGGAATCTTAACCAGCCTGTACCCACCACGGCTGCCTTTCTGGGTGCTGACAAAACCGCTGACTCGAAGCGGATTCATAACCTGCTCTAGATATTTTATTGAAAGATCCTGTTTTTCAGCAATTGTTTTTAACTTTACAGGCTCTCCATCATAGCTTAAAGCCAGTTCAACCATGGCCCGCACAGCGTAACGTGCTTTTGTAGATAATCGCACTTTTTTCCTCCTTAAAGCGGATTCTTTTTCAGCCGCAGTGAATTAAATACCACATTCAAAGAGCTTAAAGCCATCGCCCCTGCCCCGATAATCGGGTGCAGCAAGCCAAAAAAAGCAACCGGTATAGCTACAGCATTATAGAACCAGGCCCAAAAATAGTTTTGCTTTATTTTCCCGAAAGTCGCCCGTGAAAGCTTAATTGAAGAAACTACCGAACCAAGGTCGCCACGAACCAGGGTAATATCAGCTGCTTCAATGGCAATATCCGTTCCTGTGCCAATCGCTATACCTACATTAGCCTGCTTAAGGGCTGGAGCATCATTTATACCGTCACCAACCATGGCCACCAGTCCAAATTCATTTTGCAACCTTTTTACTTCTTCAACTTTTCCTTCCGGCAGCACTTCTGCCAGAACCTTGCTGATACCAATTTGACCAGCAATTGCTGAAGCAGTATTCCAGTTATCACCGGTAATCATTGCAGTTTTAAAGCCCATTTTTTCCAACTCGGCTATTGCCTCTACCGCTTCTTCCTTGATTGTGTCCGCTACAGCAATAATACCAGCCAATTTGCCGTCAACTGCAGTTAAAATTGCCGTCTTACCTGCTCCTTCCAGCCTTTTCATTTCTTCATCTGCACCATCAATGGCAATCTGCTTTGTTTCCATCAGGCGCCTGCTGCCAACTACAACTCTGCTGCCATCAATAGTCCCTTCAACTCCCTGGCCGGTAATGGAGTTAAAGTCTTTGACTTTCTTAAGAGTTAACCCTTCATTTCTTGCTTTTTCTACCAGGGCAGCCCCCAGTGGATGTTCCGATACCGCTTCAATCCCGGCGGCATAACCAAGCAGATCAGCCTGCTCGTAACCATTTAAAGATACCTGGTCGGTTACCTGTGGCTTACCCCTGGTCAGGGTCCCTGTCTTATCGAAAGCGATAGCCCTGATATCTTTCATGGTTTGAATCGCTTCCCCGCTCCTGATCAAGATTCCCTTTTCCGCACCCAGTCCGCTGCCAACCATTAAAGCTGTCGGAGTAGCCAGACCGAGGGCACAGGGACAGGATATAACTAAAACAGCGGTGGCCGCCATAAAGGCCAGGGTCAGGTTAGGAACTTCAAGATTAGCCCAGGGTGGGTTGACATAGGCAACAATGGAACTGTGAAACTCTGGAAAGATCAGCCAGGAAATAAATGAAGACAGGGCAATCAGCAGGACTGCAGGAACAAAGTAACCTGTTACTTTATCAGCAAATTCCTGGATAGGCACCTTTGAGCCCTGGGCTTCTTCCACCATTTTGATAACCTGTGACAAAAATGTATCTTTGCCTACCTTACTTGCTCTAACCTGAAGAGCGCCCTGGCGGTTAATTGTAGCGCCGATTACTTCATCACCGGTTTGCTTTTCAACCGGCAGGGATTCACCGGTGGCCATAGACTCATCGATACTGCTCTGACCGCTGATAACTACACCATCCGTGGGAATTTTTTCACCGGGCTTTACCAGCATTACCTGTCCTGTCTGCAGTTCATCAACCGGGATTTCCCGTTCTGAGCCATTTTCAATAATGCGTGCTGTTTTTGCTTCCATGGCCAACAATTTTTTTATCGCCTGTGAGGCCCTGCCTTTAGCCTTGGTTTCCAGGAAGCGGCCAACCAGGTGCAGGGCCATAATGCTTGCAGCCATTTCCACAAAAGTTGTTAAAGGGAACCAAAACTGGAGAAAGCTCAGCAGGTATGGCAGGGCAGAGCCTAGAGTCACAAGGGTATCCATATTCGCACTTCCCCGCTTTAAGGCACGCAGCGTACCCATATGGGTATCTTTACCGGCGATAAATATAGCCGGAAAGGCCAGGATTACACTGATTAAAAAGTACCCGGGAATAGTGACGACAAACATATTAATCATCATTAAAACCATGATTACGCCGGCAAATACAGCGGCCAGCCACATTTTTCCTGCCGCTCGCCTGATAGTGTCTTCATCTCTGTCGGGCTCTAAATGATCATCTTCTGTTTGTTCACTTTTTTTTTCTTCTTCTACCACCCGGTAACCGGCACTGGCCACCAGTTCAACCAAGTCATCCCGGTTTACCTTAGTTTTATCATATTTAACTGTCGCTTTTTCTGCAGCGAAGTTTACTGCTGCCTCTAAAACACCCGGCTGATTCTGCAGTGTTCCTTCTAAACCCCGGGCGCAGGAAGCACAGCTCATACCGTCTATTTTTAAAACAGTGTCAATCATTGAACTTTTTTCCTGTTCGATCGTCCCGCTGTACCCGGCATCCTTAACTCTCTGCAAAACTGCTTCCTCTGACAGAATATCCGGATCATACTCGAGGTGTGCTTTTGCTGAAGCAAAGTTAACTGCAGCGCTTTTTATGCCTTCTGTCTCCTGCAGACCCTTTTCAAGGCCCATAGCACAGGAAGCGCAGCTCATACCATCAATTTGCAGGGTTATTTTTTTCATTTTTATCAACCTCTTTAACAGATAATATTTACTAATTACTCACTCGTATTTAAAACTATTACTGGCTATTTAAAATAATTTATCAGAACGATTTTCTTTTCACTCTTCCTCAAACAGGGCTGTTGAAATATAGCGATCAGCCAAGTCAGGGAAAATGGTAACGACCATTTTGCCTTCGTTTTCGGCACGCCCTGCAACTTGCAGGGCTGCTGCACATGCGGCGCCGGAAGATATCCCAACTAACAATCCTTCAGATCTTATTAATGAACGTGCAGCCTCAAGTGCAGACTGGCTTGATACCTGAATAATCTCGTCAATCAAGTTCTGCTTTAACACATTCGGAATAAATCCGGCCCCAATCCCCTGTATTTTATGCGGACTCGGGCTCCCCCCGGAAAGAAGGGGTGACTCTTCCGGTTCAACAGCTATAGTTTGCAGTCCGGGTTTAAGTTTTTTTAATGTTTCTGAGACCCCGGTAATTGTTCCGCCGGTTCCCACACCGCAAACCAGGATGTCTACCTTCCCTTCGGTATCGGCCCAGATTTCCTCTGCAGTAGTCCGCCGATGGATCTCGGGATTTGCTTCATTGTTAAACTGCTGTGGTATATAGTACTGGCTGCTGTCCCGGACCATTTCTTCAGCTTTTTGAACAGCACCGTTCATACCTTGTTCGCCGGGAGTTAGAATTAGCTCGGCTCCAAGGGCTTTGAGCATGCTGCGCCTTTCACTGCTCATAGTGTCGGGCATAACCAGGATGCACTTATATCCTTTGGCGGCAGCTACCAGGGCCAGACCTATCCCTGTATTTCCGCTGGTTGGCTCTAAAATTACCTTACCATCACCAAGCAGTCCTTTTTTCTCTGCATCCTCAATCATGCTGAGAGCAATGCGATCCTTTATGCTCCACCCGGGATTAAAAGCTTCAAACTTTGCAACGACCAGGGCCTTACAATCTTTGGCAACCTTGTTCAACTTGACAAGCGGGGTTCCGCCAATTAGTCCGGTAACATCGTTTGCAATTCTCATAACCAGCCTCCATTAGATCCCAAAAAAATCCCTACTATTATAATAGGTAATATATTAATTACAGTTTAACCAATTATAGTAGGGCTGTCAACCTTTTACATAAGTTTAAGAAGGTATTAAAAAGGAGACTTTTAACCGTCTTCAGGGCCATACCAGACAACTCTTTGCGGGAAGGGGATCTGGATGCCTTCAGCTTCAATCGCTATTTTTATTTTCCAGAGAAGTTCTCTTTGCACGGCATACCATTCGGAAGTAGGGGTCCAGATGCGGGCAACAATATCAACACTGCTATCTCCGAGATTATCAACGAAAACAAAAGACGGAGGATTAACCATGGTCAGGGGATGTTCTTCCAGCAGGTTTTCAATTATCCTGACAGCCTTATCAGCATCATCAGAATAGCGAATCCCGATATCCAGATCGAGCCGGCGAACAGGATTTAACGAAAAATTTGTAATGCTCGATGTGAAAACAGTTTCGTTGGGAATCCTAACATATAGGCC
>PXBM01000097.1 GCA_003566935.1 Syntrophomonadaceae bacterium
AGGGTGTAAATAAAACCGAAAATTAGAAAACCCATGACCATAATCCGCATCTGACCTAAAGAACCGGGCATAAAGAGGCGCTGGCTGACCTGGGGATTGGAAAGTGAAAAGAAAAACCAGGGCAGGGTCAGGCCGACGAAGGCATTGATATTAAAGAAACCAGGGCCAGGAACGGTCAGCCACTGTGGATACTGCGCCTCAAGCTGGGCAAACATCCCGCCAAAACCGTCAAAAGCCCTGTAGGCGATAAAGATAACGGAAAGCACGGCAACAGTGAGCATCACCGCGGCCTGGAGCGAATCTGTCCAGGCCACTGCTTTCAGGCCCCCCGTCCAGGTCCAGTAGACGGCAATAACAGCGGCAACCGAAACACCGACCAAATAGGGAATGGCCCCCCCGGAAATCCCTTCCAGCAAGGCACCAATTCCGATTAACTGAACGGCGCTATAAGGAATCAAAAATATTACCGCCGCCACGGCAGAAACTATCGCTACAGCCCTGCTATCGTAACGATCACCCAGCATTTCCGTAGGGGTCAGGTAATTGTAACGCTTACCGACCAGCCAGAAACGAGGACCAAAAAAGGCCACCAGGATTAGGCCGGAGAGGTAAATCAGCTCAAAGCCAAGAGCACCCACACCGCCAATATAAGTAAACCCGGCCAGGCCGACCAACATGAAAGCGCTGTACGTGGTTGCACTGTAAGTAAGAGCAGCGATAACACCGCCCAGGGCACGACCAGCCAGAAAAAAATCATTAACCCCGCTGCCAAGCTTGCTGCGGGCCTGGCGGGCTATGATGCTGCCGACAATGAAATATAAAAAGAGAGCCAGGTAAATGGTATTAGCGTCCATCGTCATCCCTCCAGCGGGCAGTGATTATGCCAAGGCAGACAATGACCACCAGGGCAAAAATATTCCAGAACAGAAATGCACCGTAAACCCTGGGCAAATCTTTTAAGGGTGGTAAAAAGGGGATGATAAACGCAGCTAAAATCATAACCAGGAAAAGTAAAGCCCAAAAGATCCTCTGCTGCTTTAAACTCATCTTGTCGCCTCCGTTTTAAGGCTCTTTTTATAGGGGCATTATAACATAGATTAGAACCTCCCTGGCAAGCATAACTTGACTCTCATGTAAGAATTTTGCTATAATTTTCACGAAACTTAAAGGTGGTAGTTATAAAAGATGACTAAACTTTTCCGCCAAAAATTTTTATTTTTATACACTCTATTAATCGGTTTTCTCATACTTTTATTGATCCCGGCTACAATCTGTGCTGCTCCTGCTTCCGAACCGGAACCGGCTAAACTTGAAGATTTTAATACTTTCAGCAGCCAAACATCTATTGACCGGCATTCTCCTTCCCGCATTGTCATGCAGATCATAGAAAACAGGTTCTACAAGTGGCAGGAATACGAAAACCCTGCCACCGGCAAAGTTGCCATTTACCAGCTTAAACCGGAAGAAGCCGCCCTGTGCAGTGATAAGGCTTATGAGCTGCTGCAGCTTTCCGGTCAATGGGAAAATGAAACCTACACCTACCATTCTGCCCGGACAAATAAAAAAACTGAGAACAGCACCTACAGTGTTTCAGAAACTGACCTGGAAGCACCGGACAAACACATTGAAAGCTTAAGAGAAAACATTAATTTCACAGGCTTAATGACCGATGATCGCACGGAAGTAAAGATCAGCGATGCAGATACTTATCCTTACAATACTATCGGCTTCTTAACTACCGACTTTCCATACGAATTTATGAGGGGCACCGGCTTCCTGGTCAGCCCTCACACTGCTATAACCAATGCCCACAATGTTTACTCCCCTCATTTTGGAGGCTGGTATAAAACCATCCGTTTCACACCGGCCCAGTATGAAGACGCCAATATGGATATAATTACTCCCTACTCTACGATCAACCCCGACAAAGCGGTAGTGAACAGCGCTTTTAAAGACTACGAAGACAGTGGAGACAGAGAAAAAGCAATCAATCATGATTATGCCGCAATCTTTTTTGAAACACCAATTAACGGTATTGATACTTTCATGCCCCTTGAATTCAACTATATGCCGGAAAATATCAGTCTGATCGGATATCCAGGCAATGTCCGAGGTAAGCTAACCCTTGGCATGTGGCTCTCCGAAGGACCCCTAATTAAAAGTGATGACTACTGCCTTTACTATGAAGCTTATACCAGTGGTGGCAACAGCGGCAGTCCTGTGTTTGTCTATAACGAAACAGCAGGCACATACAGGGTTGTAGCAATCCATTCTTTCGCTTCAATCAACTATTTCAGCGGAGGGCCCCACCTGAATGATAAAAACCGCAGCATCATTGAAGAATGGCTGCGCTGGACCCCGGAAAAGGACACTGCAATCCCGCCCGCTGAAACAGACGAAGAAGCACATGATGGCCAGGAAGTAATGGTCCCCGATATAAGCTTGAACGAAACCAGAATCAGCATGGTTAAAGGTGATAGCAAAACCCTAGTTGAAACCGTAAACAGTGATGATATCTCCTACGATGAGCTAATCTGGATTAGCGATAACCCCCAAATTGTCACAGTAGAAGACAATGGCATTGTTACAGCCGTCAGGGAAGGCAAAACCACGGTTAGAGTTATGACTCCGGACGGCAGGGTAGAGGCAGGCTGTGAAGTAACCGTGCTCAGTACCACAGGCGGCCGCTTACCCGGTGATATTAACGGTGACAATCTGGTAGATGTACAAGATGTGGTCATTGTAACACGTCACGTCTTAAACTACGCAAGCCTGAGTGAAAAGCAAATGCAAATAGCGGATGTGAACAATAACGGCATCGTCGATGTTCAAGATGTAGCATTGATCATGCAGTTTGCCCTTGGGTTAATAGATACATTATAAAGGATGAAAGCAGAAAATGCCCTCACTAAAGAATTATTCTTTTTTTACAATCTTGATCTGCATTATAATCTTTATCGGCATACCCGCAGGAGTACTCTTAGCAGTACTGGGCGTCAATATTCCGGACTTTGTTTATGTCATCTGGGCCCTGGCAATATTTATCTTATCTGTCTCTGTACTAATAGAAATCAGGCCGGAGAACCGCAGTAAGAAATAAAAAAAGGGCTTGGGGCTGCCTGACAGCCCCGAACCCTCTTATATACTGGCGCGCCTGGGAGGATTTGAACCCCCGACTAATGGATTAGAAGTCCACTGCTCTATCCCCTGAGCTACAGGCGCATTTCACTTAATATATTAACCTGAAACACTAGAAAAAACAATGCTTTATTAGCAAAATGAGCTAGCCTACAGTTACTTCGCGCAGGAAATCCCACTGCCCGTCGCGCCAGATAAATACAGCCTTGATTGACCACTCGCTATAAGGTTGCCCCATCAGGGCCGTGACGAACTCATCTTCCGTAGATTCAACCATGTAAACTATGACATTATCTTCTTCCAGATCGTATGTTTCAAAAAACTGGTCAAAATCCTCCAGTTCATCGGTATGGAGTAAAATAACATCGGGATCATTTACTCTTTCTGCAAGCCACTGTTCCATGGCTTCCTCTAACAGGTCATGGTCCGGGAGAATGTCATCCTCTATTTCATTATCATTCAGCTCTTCATCAGGGTCAGCAGGTTCTGTTGTTTCCTCTTCTTCCGGTTCATCCACATCAGTTTGGTCATCTTCTTCGCGAGCATCAGGAATCTCCAGTGGCTCGTCAGCTGCTGCCGGGTCATCATCTGTATTACTTAGTATGTAGATTCCACCGATTATCATGGCCAAGGCCAGGACAATAACCAGGGCCGGAAAAAGGAATACGGATTTCTTTTTAGGTTCATAGTCAAGCTCGCTGAATTCACTTTCCAACTCTTCAGCGGTTTTGCCGTAATCTTCTTCACCTAAATCCAGCTCAGGGTACTCTTCTGCCTCAACCTCTTCAGTAAAATCAGGAGAAGCTTTAATTTCAGAACCGCAGTGCTTGCAGTATAGATCATCACTGTTAACTTCTTTATCACATTTAGGGCAGGTTATTTTCTCTTTATCTGTCACAGCCCGCAACCCCCTCGTCTATTTAACTAACTTGAAATTTCATCGATAATATTATACCACAGGAGATTTAAGGCCTGCCAATCGGCATAATTTTCAGGGGAGCACCGTCTGTTTCCAGCACAGCAGCAACTTCTCCATCATCGAAAGCGCCAACGGCCACGGTGCCGAGGCCCAGTTCAACTGCAAGCAGATGAACGCTCTGTGAAGCGTAACCAGTATCCATATAAACGTAGCGTTCACCACGCTCACCGTAACGGCCTGTAGAGCGCTCAAAGTAAGCTACAAAAACAATGGAGGCCGGCGCTTCAGCTATAAAGCTCTGACCCAGGGCAGCTTCGGCAAGCTGCCCCCTTCTGTCTTCACCT
>PXBM01000277.1 GCA_003566935.1 Syntrophomonadaceae bacterium
CGGAGTATGTGTTGATTTTGCCTTTTACTCCGGACGCCAGAAACAATGTAATTGCCTGGATGGTTGCCCGCTGTGATCAACCTAACTATGGAGATGTCGAAATTTTTAACTTCCCGCGGGAGAGGGTTATCCTTGGACCGAGGCAGATTGAAAACCGGATTGATCAGAGCACCGAGATATCAGAGCAGTTTACCCTCTGGGGGCAGGTTGGTTCGAGGGTGATTCGTGGCAACCTGCTGGTCCTGCCGATTAATGACGCCCTGCTCTACGTAGAGCCGATTTTCCTGGAGGCCGATACCGGTGGTTTGCCGGAACTGGCCCGGGTAATCGTGGCCTTTGATGAGACGGTGGTTATGGCCAATACACTTGACCAGGCTCTCGTCCAGATCTTTGGTGCAATTGATGAGCTGCCGGCAGACATTCCTCTAGATGAACTGCCTGATGACTTTGATCTTGACGATCCTGTTATTGCACCCGATGTGGAGATTGACCTGGAAGCTGAGTTGGTTGATCTGATTTTACAGGCCCGGGCAGCATATGACGAAGCACTAGAATTGCAGCAGCAGGGTGATTGGGCCGGTTACGGCGATAAAATCAAAGAGCTGGAAGAGATACTGTCAGACCTGGCCAGGTTCACTCAATAAATAGGCCATAGTGGAAGCCCGGATTATAAAAGGCGGGCTGCTCCCTACGGGAGGTTTATTCCTTGGCAGCTGAAGAATATATTATCTATACAGACGGGGCCTGCTCCGGCAACCCCGGCCCTGGGGGCTGGGGGGCGTTAATAATGCACGGAAATGATGTGCAGGAGATCAGCGGCGCTGCCGATGAAACCACCAACCAGCGTATGGAGCTGCAGGCTGCGGTAGAAGCGCTGCGCATGGTTCCTCCCGGCAGCAGAGTCAGGCTGCACAGTGACAGCGCTTACCTGGTGAACTGTTTTAACCAGGGCTGGATGAATAACTGGCAGCGCAATGGCTGGCAAACCAGCAAGAAGCAGCCCGTTGAAAACCGCGATCTATGGCAGCAGCTGCTCGAGCTTTCTGAAAGGAATAATGTGGAATGGGTAAAAGTCAAGGGTCACAGCAATGACCGTTTAAATGATCGCTGTGACCAGTTAGCCCGGGAGGCAATTAGTACCGGTGAAGAATTGAAAGCAGACAATAGTCTCACAGGGACTGAAGCAAGTATAGAATGTCCGCAGGTAAGTAGCAGGAAAACCCGTCGTCTTGGAGTGCTAACTGGCGGCGGGGACTGTCCTGGCTTAAATGCAGTGATCAGGGCCGTGGTCAAAGGGGCAACCTATAACTATGATACCGATGTAGTTGGTTTCAATAACGGGTTTAAAGGGTTAGTTGAAAATGATGCAGCCCTAATCAGCGATCTGGCAGTTTCCGGAATTCTTAACCGCGGCGGAACTATTTTGGGCACTTCAAACCGTGATAACCCATTTGATTTCAGACCCGGAGGATCTGATTATGAGAATACCGGCGAAGATCGTTCTGCCGATGCCCTGGCCAACCTGGATCAGTGGGGGATTGAAGCCCTGGTTGTGATCGGGGGCGACGGCAGTTTGCTGCTGGCTCACCGCTTCAGTGAACTTGGCGTGCCGATCCTGGGTATACCGAAGACCATAGATAATGATTTGCCGGCAACTGATGTTACCTTTGGTTTTGATTCAGCTGTAACCACTGCTACCGAAGCGATTGATAAAATTCATACTACCGCTGAATCTCACCACCGGGTTATGGTAGTAGAGGTAATGGGTCGTTATGCCGGTTGGATTGCTCTCCAGGCCGGGATGGCCGGTGGAGGCGACATTATTTTAATTCCCGAACTGCCCTTTGAGTATCCTGTGATTATAGATAAAATCATGGAACGCCGCCGCCATGGCAAGAAGTTCAGTATTATTGTTGCGGCTGAGGGTGCTTATCCCGCCGGAGAAGAGCCGGTTTACCAGGAAAAAGGTGAAATTAAAAGGCTTGGTGGTATTGGAGACATGGTTGCAGGTGAGATTGAAAAAAGAACCGAGATGGAAAGCAGGGCCACTGTCCTTGGCCACCTCCAGCGGGGCGGCAGTCCGACTTCCTATGACCGGGTGCTGGCTACCCGTTTTGGCGTTAAGGCGGTAGAACTTTTTCAAAATGGTCAGTACAATGAGATGGTATGTCTTCGGGGCAAGCAGATTAAGTCAGTTCCCCTATCAGAAGCTGTTAAGGGTACCAAGCGGGTGGATCCTGCAAGTGAACAGGTTAAGGCGGCAGTTGCAGTAGGGACTTCTTTCGGATGCTGCTTAAGCAAAAATAGTAAAGATCATTAATCCTGTAAAAAGCAGCATGATTAGGATACAGACTATATCCACTCTGCCCATGTGCAGGGTTTTCATTTTTGTTCTTCCTCTACCGCCAGTGTAACTTCTTGATTCCATAGCTACAATTAAATCTTCAGCCCGCCGGAATGCATTGATAAACAGCGGTAAAAAGACCGGAAATATTTTTCTGGTTTTCTGAATAAAATTACCGCGATCGAAAGCAACACCCCTGGCCATCTGGGCTTTAACAATCTTGTCAAGCTCTTCAGCCAGGATTAATACAAAGCGCAGGGCGATAACCATGGTCATAACCAGCTCCTGGGTCGGAAGGCCAATTCTTTTAAGCGGACTGAGCAGGCTTTCCAGTCCATCAGTCAGACTGACGATGGAAGTGGTCAGGGTTAAGATCGTGGTTACTGTAAACAGGAATAGAACCCGCAGGGTTATTATATTACCCAGGTGCAGCCCGGCGTCTGTAGCCGAGAATATCCACCAGGAGAAAATGATTTCGGCATCCGGTGAAGAATGCAAAAATAGTTGGAAAACCCACATTAAAACCAGGACCGGAAGCATTGGTTTTAAGCCGCGCAGCGCGTAACCCGGCGGAATGCCGGCAGACGATATAATAACTGAAATAAAAATTAAGAAGTAGCCATAAGCCTGGTATGAATTAATTAACAGGAGGATTACAATCAGGATCGTAGAAGCAATTATTTTTGTCCTGGGATCCATACGGTGAACAGCTGTATTGCCCGGCAGGTACACTCCCAGGGTGATATTTTTTGTCAATTCCATTATTCTCTCACCTGCCCATCATGCAGGTTGTCAAGAATCGACAGCAGAATTTCATCAAATTTTAATAATGCAGGATCGATGTTAAAACCCTGCTGATGCAAATCAATGGCAAGAGCCATTAATTCGGGAAGTTCTAGGCCAATATCTCTCAACTTTTCCGGTTTGTTAAATATATTTATTTTCAGGTCATTGAAAGCTATCCTGCCCTGGTCGATCACGATTACTCTTTCAGCCAGTTCTGCAACTTCATCCATGCTATTGGATATATAGATAATGGTTATATTTTTTTCTGAGTGCAACTTTTTAACAACAGCCAGGATCTCATCACGCCCTCTTGGATCAAGACCTGCTGTGATGTCATCTAACACCAGGGTTTTAGGTTTACAGGCTAAGACTCCGGCAATAGCAGTTCGCCTTTTTTGTCCCCCGCTTAAGGCAAATATATCACGGGAATAAAAAGTGTCATAATCAAGACCAACCTGGGCCATTGCTTCATTTACCCTTGCCGTAACATCCCCTGGCGGCAAACCCTGGTTGCGGGGTCCGAACGAAATATCTTCACCTACGCTTGATGCAAAAAGCCGGTAGTCCGGGTTTTGAAAAACATAGCCGACTTTGTGGCGCAGCTTTACAAGATCTGCATTTTTGTCAGCAGTATTTATACCATCAACTTTAACTACTCCTGACTGAGGAATAAAAAGGGCATTGAAGTGCTGGGCCAGGGTTGTTTTCCCCGATTGAGTGGGGCCGATTATTCCGACAATATCGCCGTCTTCAATCTGCAGGTTAACATCATATAAGACCTTTTTCTCAAAAGGGGTTCCTTTTTTATAACTATAATTAAGGCCGGTTACTTCAATTGGCATAACCTTTCAACTATCTCCCTGGTGTGAATAATATTATCGGTCAGATCAATACCATGAAGCTTTAAGCTTCTGGCCAGCCTGGTGGCAACCGGGAAATCAAGACCATAGTCGAGAATTTTGCTATCCTGGTAAAATATTTCTGCAGGGGTCCCTTCCATCATAATAAAACCCTGGTCCATTACAATCATTCTATCGCAATGAACAACTTCGTTCATATAATGTGTAAGCAGGATGATCGTGATACCTTCCTCGCGGTTAAGGCGCAGGATGTTGTCGATCACTTCCCGTCTGCTGCGCGGATCAAGATGGGCTGTAGGTTCATCCATTACAATACATTTTGGTCGCATGGCAAGAACCCCGGCGATAGCAACCAGCTGTTTTTGTCCTTCAGATAGCTGGCTTGGCGACTCCTGCCG
>PXBM01000069.1 GCA_003566935.1 Syntrophomonadaceae bacterium
ACAGAAGGTTTAAAGTATCCACTCAACAATGATACACTTTATTTTGCATCTACCCTGGGCCTTAGCAATGAATTTATTTCCGCACAGGCTAAAGTCTCCCTTCAATCCGGATTGCTGCTCCTGATAAAATCTTCTGTTGAAAAAGTCGCTACCGATTTTAGTTGGCCAGGGCATTAATCAATATTTTTTTATAAAATGTAAAATCCCTGGTAGTCAGGATTCTTTTATTCCTGGGGCGCTCAAGCTCAATGTTCTGTTCAATGGCATTTTTCCCGGGCCGCTCTGTTATAACGTAAACACGATCTGACAGGTAAATTGCTTCATCAATGCTGTGTGTTACAAAAAGAACCGAGCGCCTGAAGTTTCCCCATATTCCAAGCAGCCAGTCCTGCATTTGTTCCCGGGTCAGGGCATCAAGAGCGGCGAAAGGTTCATCAAGCAGCATTAAATTGCTATCAATCAGCATGGTCCGCAGAAGAGCGGCCCTCTGGCGCATACCGCCTGACAGCTGGTAAGGATAATAGTCTGCAAAACCTTTCAATCCAAACAAAGGAAGCATTTCCGCGACATGATCGAAAGCTTCTTTTTTGCTTACTCCTGAGGCCAGCAAGGGGAGAGCAGCATTTTGCCACATTGTCTTCCAGGGAAATAGCAAGTCCTGCTGCGGCATATAGCCGACCAGCTGAGGTAAGCCTGTAACATTTTCACCGTCGATCCAGACTTTACCGCTATCTGGTTTAAGCAAGCCGGCAGCTATTTTCAGGATTGTGCTTTTCCCCGATCCGCTTGGCCCTAAAACAGATACAAATTCACCGGGACAAACATGTAGTGACACGTTTTCCAAGACTGACAGCCTTTTTTCGCCTGAATAGTATGTTGAACTGATTTTTTCAAGCTTAAGCTTTTCTATTTCATTCACCTCAGGAATTGGTTTGTAAAAGCGTCTTCAAAATCCGGCAGCTCATCGATCAGGCCATACTGATACAACCACTGCCCGTATCTTGCCCAGGTTTCCTGATCCTGTATTCCCCAGGTTTCTGCATCGGCCTGGTACTCGCCTGCGAGCCATTCCTGGCTGGCCCTGACCAGTTCTTCATCAAGCTCAGGGGCATGAGTTAAGAGGTGTTCTGCCGCTGTGTCCGGATCATCAATAGCCAGACGGTAACCTTCTGCAGTAGCCTTCATGAACCTTTCAACGAGTTCCGGGTTGTCTTCGGCCAGGTTTTCGCCGGTTATAATCACCGGTGTATAATAATTTAGAGCAGGTTCTTCTTCTCGTAGTTCAATAAAGTTAAGCTCCATGCCTTTCAGCTCAGCTTCAATGCCGGTCCAGCCATAATAGATCCAGGCAAAATCTGCTTCACGCTCAATAACAATAAGTGAGTCGACTTCGCCGGTTGTAACTATATCTACCTGGTCAAAATCTGCATCGTAGTCTTCCATGAGCGCCTTGATCATCGCTTCTTCGACCGGTGAGCCCCAGCCGCCATAACTTTTACCTTCGAAGTCGGCTGGTGTTTCTATTTCCCTGTCTTTGAGGGAAGCAAAGCCGGAAGTGTTATTTTGGATAATGGCAGCGATAGAAAGGATCGGTATTTCATTTGACCTGGCATAGGTCACTTCTTCCTGGTAGCTGATGCCAAACTCGGCCTGCCCGGCGGCAACCATCTGGACTACGCTGCCCGGGGCTTCAATAACATCTACATTTAGATCATATTCTTCATAATAACCTTCTTCCATCGCAGCATAAATACCGCTGTAGTTTGTGTTTGGTGTCCAGTCAAGCAATACGGTCACCTGTTCAGGTTCTTCCGGCACTGCCGGGGAACATCCGACCAGGGCCAGGAACCCTGTAATAATTATAAAAGCTAATAATGGTAATTTAAAATGTTTCAACATATTTATCACTCCTCAATATAATTAGATACGTCTTTCTTCCAGGGCATAGCCAACCAGCTGAAAGCATCAACAACCTTAAATAAAACCAGGCTGAGCAGGATGACGACAACTATAGATGCAAAAACATCGCCGGTCCGAAATGAATTCATGGCCCTGAGCATATAAATACCCAGTCCGGCCCTTGCTCCGAGCCATTCCCCGATAATAGCTCCCAGGACACTGTAAGTGGCGGCAATCTTCAAGCCGGTAAAAAAGTAGGGCATCGCAGTGGGCAGTTGAACGGATTTCATAATCATCAGGCTGTCGGCCTGCATAATTCTCATCAGGTCTATTGCTTCAGAATCCACCTGGCTTAAGCCTTCTACCAGGTTAACAGCCAGGGGGAAAAAGCAGACCAGCGCTACAATTAGAACTTTTGGCAGCAGGCCAACGCCAAACCAGATCATCATTAAAGGGGCCAGGGCAAATATTGGGACTGCCTGGGAAACCACAAGAACCGGATATAGTGCCTGCTTTAAAGGCTTCCAGCGATCCATGGCCAGGGCCAGCAGAAATGCTGTAGAAATAGCCAGGGCTAATCCTCCGGCTACGGCAGTTAAAGTCGCTCCGGCGTGATGAATTAAAAGCGAAGCATTTGTCAACAGCGAGCGCCCGATAATTGACGGGGCTGGTAAAATATAAGCAGGAAATTGAATTACCTGGCTTAATATTTCCCAAAGGATTATTATACTTGCAAAGAAAATGATAGGCGGCAGGCTAGCCCTGATACTTCCCCACTTTTTCATCTATCGTCACCCCTCTGCTGCTGTAATCTATTTTAACCACTGATAAAATTCTGTCAGCTCCGTTATCAGAACATAACTGCTGAGCCTGTTTTACAATCTCCAGTAGATACTCAAGCTCTCCCTCCATGGTTGTTTCCATTGGGCCGACCTGGTATTTAACCCCCGAGGATTTTATCATCTCAATAACCTTGTCGACCAGAG
Organism: Syntrophomonadaceae bacterium; assembly: GCA_003566935.1. Classification (GTDB taxonomy): domain Bacteria; phylum Bacillota; class Dethiobacteria; order DTU022; family DTU022; genus T3SED10-7. Next base: position 2,886 of record PXBM01000069.1, read on the forward strand.
GGTATACTTGTTCCTCTTCAACCAGGGGTACTATCTGTAAGCTTAAATTACATGCCGGCATATTTGACACTCCTTTTCTATATTTTTATAAAACAAAACTGCCGCCAACGTTGGCGACAGTAAGGTGCGATTTTTGCCGATATCCCTCCGCTGGCATTACCCAGATCAGGTTTCAGGGTCAGAACTCTTCTGGTTCTTTCTCAGCCGGGCTGCCCCAGCTCCCCTTACCATATTTATTTTTACTGATTACATCTTAACACTTATCTGACACAGATTCAAGGAAGTTAACAGCCGGCATCATATAATCTGCTTTCTGTGCTTTGCTTATTTGTAACTGCCCAACCTGTTTCAGCAGGCAAGCGTAATTGAATATGGCTGTGTAGATATGCTTATTTTTTTATTTTCTTTCCGGTGGTTCAAAATCCGAAACTTTCCAGGCATCCGGCCAGATAATTTTACCGGCACCTTCAAAATACTGTACTACCGGGAAAACAAAATAGTTTTTTCCCACAACAGGATCGGGAATGGTTTCGGGGGTATATTTATACTCATTCATAACTGCGCCACCTTGATATGTTGCTTCTCCGGTCCACATCTTTTCCCTGCCATATTCATAGAGGGTTTCGCGGGTCAGTTCACCGTATTCTTCAAGGGTTTCTTCGGCAATCTGAATAAAAAAGGAAGCTTTGTCGTAAGCCAGGCCACCGCTTGAAGCGCTTGGGGTAAATCCATAGTTATCTCTGAAAACACTAACAAAGTTTATGGCTCCGCTACTTGTCCAGGAGGGCACCTGGTCAAGAACATAATCAGCTGAATCGCCGGTCATTTCATACCATTCACCGACCCAACCGAGACCTTCGGCAATAATAACACTATTGAATCCTGTTTGATCAGCCTGCTTGATAAAAGCAGCCAGTGAAGGGCCGGTGGCGATAGATCCTGCTATGACAGCAGCATCCATTTCTATCAGGTCGTTCATGACAGGCTGTAGTTCAATTTCCCCGGTAGTAAAGTACATTTCGCCTGCTATTTCCCACCCGGCATTTTCAAAGTCTTCAGCTATTGCCGCGCCAAAGCTTTTACCCCAGTCCGTGTTTTCCCCATAAATCGCTACTTTTTTATTACGCGGGTTCCAGGTTTCATTATTAATTGCACTTTCTAAAGCTTCAACATAAGCATTTGTTAATTTTTCCGGAGTGGGCCATGATTTTCCCATATAATAGCTGTAATATTCAGGGTCGTGCTCAAATTTTTCATTAATGACATCCGTGCCGCCAAAACCAAAAAAATGCGGCAGCTTGTTACGTGCGGCCACATCCATTGCAGCGACAGCCACAGAGCTATGCCAGTTTAAGATACAGACATCAAGTTGTTCATCAACTACCATTTCTTCGTAGTTGAGGAAAGCTCTCTTGGCATCAGATTGTGAATCAATCCAGAA